>JAHJUF010000138.1 GCA_018829095.1 Pseudomonadota bacterium
TAGCCCATGATTTCAACAATCTCCTGTTTCCCATCATGGGATACACGGAGATGATCCTCTCCGACCTTCCCGTTGACAGCCCCCTCCGGGACAAGCTCAGGGCCATCCTGTCCGCCTCCCGGCGGGCCCGGGACCTGGTGAACCAGATTCTCACCCTGGCCCGCCAGACTCAGGAGGAGTCCAGGCCGGTGAACTGCCACCGCATCGTCCGGGACGTGGTGAAGCTCCTTCGGGCCACCATCCCCGCCACCATCGAGATCCGCCAGAATCTCTGCGGCCACGGCGGCGTTATCTTAGCCGATCCCACCCGCGTGCACCAGGTGGCCCTGAATCTCTGCACCAACGCCTTCCACGCCATGCGGGAGCGGGGCGGGGTTCTCGAGATCACCCTGGACGAGAGGGATCTCGGCTCCGTGGATGTGCCGCCGGGCACCACGCTGACGGCCGGGCGCTGGGTCCTGCTTTCGGTCCGGGACACGGGGTCGGGCATGGACCGCCGGGTGCTGGAGCGGATTTTCGAGCCGTACTTCACCACCAAGGAGGTGGGCGAGGGCACGGGCATGGGGCTTTCCGTGGTTCACGGCATCGTCACCAAGTACGGGGGGGACCTCCAGGTGAAGAGCGAGCCGGGGTGGGGCACCGTCTTCGATGTGTACTTTCCCGCCATGAAGGGAGGGGAGGCTCTGGAGGAGGCCGCCGGGGAGGAGATTTGCGAAGGGGTGGGGCACCTGCTCCTGGTGGACGATGAGCCCTTGATCCTGGATATGATGGCGGAGATGCTCGAGGCGGCGGGGTACCGGGTCAGCCAGGAAACCTCGGGCGTCCGGGCCCTGGAAACCTTCCGGGACCACCCCGGCCTGTTCGACGCGGTCATCACGGACATGACCATGCCCCACATGACCGGCGACGTGCTGGCCAAACGGATCATGGAGATCCGTCCGGATGTCCCCATAATCCTGTGCACGGGGTTTTCGGAGAAGATCAACGGGGAAAAGGCGCGCCAGATGGGCATTGCCGCCTTCCTTCTCAAGCCCGTGGTCATGAAGAAACTGGGCGGGATCCTCCACGAACTGCTGGGCAAGGGAGCGGGCGATAGACGGGCGGAGGCTGATTCTTCAATAGCAGGGGGAGGCGGCCCGGCCTGACGGGTTGCCCGCGCTCTCCATTCGGCACAATTTTTTCCCCGCCAATCAGCCGGGGCGGCTCCGGAAGCCCCGGTCTCATTCCTGGTCGCGATCATTCGGGTAAATTGACGGGGCTTCTCCATATCCTGGGGGTCACCCTCATGGCCGGCTTGGCCGCAGCCCATGCCTTAAAGAGTAAGCGCTTCTCGGTGTAGCGTTTCCTTCGCTTTCCCGGGGGGCGGCCCAAACCGTCCTCGCCTCGCCAGACTCCTTCTCCTGGCGTACCTCATTTTACGGAATGTCAGGATTGTTTACAGTCCCCAATACCCTCCTGGGCGCTCTTCCCGGGCCGCTTCTCCTGAAATCCAATGGAAATCATAAGGTTGGGAAAATCCGGCTTCCGGACCCGGTCATGGTACGGGTGTTGCCATGTAGGGGGGCGGACCTTTTGGAAAGGCCGGACCGGATGAATCGTGTCGAGCCCTGCCTGTGCATCGCGGATCGGAATCCCAACGTGTCCGTGTACCTGGGCCGAGTGTTCCTGGAGCGGGGCTACAAGACTCGGGTGGCCAGGAACTGCCTGGAGGTTTGGAGGATGTTCCGGGAGCCCGAGGCGCCGGATCTCTTGATCTTCGACCTGGAGATTCCATGCATGGACAGCGTGGGAACCCTGGCGCGGCTCATGGGGCGCCTGCCGGAACTGCCCGTGGTCCTGTACGCCCACGGGAGCGAGGGCCTGGACCATCCCATGATCCAGGGCGCGGCCGCCCTGGTGCGGAAGAGCCCGGACACCCGGGCCCTGGTTCGGACCGTGGATCATTTAATCAACCGTGCCTATCCCGGACGGTTCGCGGAGTTTGGCCTTGAGGAAGAACAACTCCATTAGGATGGACAGCTCCCGGTATTATCACCATTTGCGCCGGTGGCTGGTGGGCATCATCATCCTGGTGTCCGTGACGCCCCTTTTGGCCATCTCCGCCATTGCCGGGTATCAGTTCCGCACGGCCTACCGGTACAAGGTCCTGGCCCACCTGTCCCAGGTGGTGGACAAGCACAGGGCCAACATCGACACCTTCCTGAACGAAAAGCTCGCCGACATCCAGGTGCTGGCCGAGACCCAGGGCATCCCCCGGCTTTCCGATGAGGCGGTCCTGGCCGAACTCCTCCACGTGCTCCAGAGCGAGCACCGGGGCGTGTTCGCGGACCTGGGCCTGGTGGACGACCAGGGAGTCCAGGTGGCCTACGCCGGCCCCTTCAAACTGGCCCAGGCCGTGTACGGGGACGCCGCCTGGTTCAAGGAGGCCATGGAGAGCCGGTTCTACATCTCGGACGTGTTCCTGGGCCTTCGGGGACTGCCCCACTTCATCGTGGCCGTGAAGAAGCACTGGGCCGGACGGGAATGGATCCTGCGCAGCACCATCGATTTCATGGCCTTCAACGAGCTGGTGGAGAACCTGCGCATCGGCCGCACCGGGCTCGCCTTCATCATCAACCGGGAGGGCGCCTTCCAGACCCGGCCCCCGGCCGAAATGGGGGAGGACGCAAAGCTCCTCACCGAATGGGTGTGGGGCAACGAGGTCCGGGGGGGCAAGGAGATCCTGGTGCCCAAGACCCTGGCCGTGGAAGCCTGGTCCCCGTTCAATGGGGCCAAGCCGGTGGTGCAGAGTCCTCCCCGGGTCTTTTCGTTCACCAGCCAGACCCTTGGGGGGCGGGCCCTTTTCGTCACGGCCCAGCTGAAGGAGGGGGACTGGGCCCTGGTGGTGCAACAGCAGAAGTCCGACGCCTACGCCATCTGGTACCGCACCCGGAACGTTTCCATCGCCGTGCTCCTTCTGGGCAGCGTGGCCATCGTCATCACCTCCATGTTCCTGGCTCGGCGCACGGTCCAGCGCATCAGCCAGTCGGACACGGAAAAGGAGATGATGACCGACCGGGTGATCCAGGCCGGCAAGCTGGCCTCCCTGGGGGAACTGGCCGCGGGCATCGCCCACGAGATCAACAACCCCGTGGCCATCATGGTGGAGGAGTCCGGCTGGGTGGAGGATCTCCTGGAGGAACCGGAGTTTTCCGGCCTCCGGAATGTGGCGGAAATCCGGAGAGCCCTTGCCCAGATCAAGGTCCAGGGTGTCCGGTGCCGGGAGATCACCTACAAGCTCCTGTCCTTTGCCCGGAAGACCGACCCCACGGAAAAGACGGTCCAGTTGAACGACCTGGTGAACGAGGTGGCCGGGCTCTCTGAGCAGCGGGCCCGGTTCGCAAACGTCCGGGTGGAAAAGGACCTGGCCGGGGACCTGCCCCTGGTCCGCGTTTCCCCCTCGGAGATGCAGCAGGTCATCTTGAACCTGTTGAACAACGCCATAGACGCCATTGACCCCAAGGCCGGCGGCACGGTGCGTATCGCCACCCGGGCCACGGAGGAAGGGGTCGTCCTGGATGTCTCCGACACGGGCCAGGGAATCCCCGAGGCCAACCTGGCCCGGATCTTCGATCCGTTTTTCACCACCAAGCCCGTGGGCAAGGGCACGGGCCTGGGATTGTCCATCTGTTACGGCATCATCCAGAAGATGAGCGGCAAGATATCGGTGCAGAGCGCTGTGGATGCCGGGACCACATTCCACATCACCATCCCGGTGGCCCCCGGCTCGCCGAAAGGCCCGCCCACGGCATGAAACGCCCCGCCGGCGCGGGGGAAAAGGGCGGAGGCGGTCCGATACCGGTGTGCCGGGCGGCCGCTGCCCGCAAGGAAAGGGGACGGAAAAACACATGGAGGATATCCAACTGCTCCTGGTGGATGACGAGACGGCCTTCGTGGAAACCATGACCAAACGTCTGGCCAAGCGGGGCCTGAATGCGGAGAGCGCCTTTTCCGGGGAGGAAGCCCTGGACAAACTGGACAACCCCCCCCGGACGGATGTTGTGGTTCTGGACGTGAAAATGCCTGGCATGGATGGCATTGAAACCCTGCGGGAAATCCGCCTGCGCCACCCTCTGGTGGAGGTCATCATGCTCACCGGCCACGCCACCGTGGAAACGGCCATCTCGGGCATGAAGCTGGGGGCCTTCGACTATCTCATGAAGCCCTGTGAGCTGGACGAGCTGGTGGCCAAGGTTCGGGAGGCGGCGAACAAGAAGCTGGGCCACGAGCAGAAGATCCTGGAGGCCCGGGCCCGGCATATCGCCCTGCGGCGCGGGGACTGAAACAACCCTGGACCGCACTGGGGCCTCCCCGGCGCGGAGTGGCGGATCGTCATGCGCATCCTTCTGGTGGACGACGAGGTGGAGTACCTGAACATCCTGAAGAAGAGGATGGACAGGCGCGGCATGGATGTCACAACGGCCAAGAGCGGCTCCGCGGCCATCGCCATCCTGCGCGGCAACGACTTCGACGTGGCGGTGGTGGACCTGAAGATGGAGGACATGGACGGCATCGAGGTCCTTCGGATCTTCAAGAAGATGGTGCCGGACATGCCGGTCATCATCCTCACGGGCCACGGATCCCAGAAGGCGGCCCGGGAGGGCATGGCCTGCGGAGCCTTCGACTACCTGATCAAACCCTGCGACCTTTCCGAACTCCTGGGAAAGGTCCGGGAGGCGGCCGGAAAACGGCCGCTCGGCGATGGATCGCATCCGCCGAATTCGTGATTCTTGAAAGGACCGGCGATGTTTCTCAAGAGCAAGTGGTTCCAATTAGGCGTGGCGGTGTTCATAGCGGTGGTGGTGGGTCTTCTGCCCCGCCCCGAGGGCACGAAATTCAAGATTTCCGGTGACCCGGAGCAGAAGCTCCTGGCTGCGGTGAGCCAGGATTTCGAACTCGACAAGACCCTGAAGGGCGGAAAATACGTCGTCCGGGTGAAAGAGCCCGGAAAATGGGGCCGGGACATCGGAGAGCATCTGCAAAAGCAGGCCGCCCTGTTCCCGGACAGCGGCGTCATCGTGGACTGGGTGGACGGGCTTTCCCCCAAGGGCAAGCGGTTCTTGTGCGTGCTGGCGGTCCTGGTGTTCCTGTTCGTGGCCGAGCCCATCCCCCTGGAGATCACCGCCATCTTGATCGGCGTGCTCCTGGTGGCCAGCGGGGTTATGGACACCAAGAGCGCCTGGGCCCCCTACATGAACCCGGTGGTGGTGTTCATCATGTGCTGCCTCATCTTCGCCATCGCCCTGGACAAGGCCGGGATCACCAAGCGCCTGGGCTTTTTCATCGTGCGCAAGGCCGGCACCAGCGTGGTGCGGTTCACCTTCATCATCACCGTGGGCCTGGGCTTTTCCTCGGCCTTCCTCCACGACGCGGCGGCCTGCGCCATCGGCATCGTCACCATGCTGCCCCTCATGAAGGCGGCGGGCATCAAGCCCTACTCCAACACGGGCAAGTTCATGATGCTGTCGCTCCCCTTCGCCTGCTCGGCCGGGGGCATGGGGAGCCTCATCGGCGGCGGGCGGTGCATGGTTTCCGCGGCCTTCCTCAAGGAGTTCACGGGCATCGAGATCACCTTCGCCGACTGGATGCTCTACGCCATGCCCGCGGCCATAGTCTGCGTTCCCCTGGCGGTCCTTGTGGTATACTTCGTGTACAGGCCCGATCACTCCATCAGGCTTCCGGCCTTTGACGAGTCCATGGGGCCCTGGACCAGGATGGAGAAGTCCACGGTGATCATCCTGGGCATAGCCTTCCTGGCCTGGCTCACGGCGAGCCTGCACGGGCTGCACTACTCCATCACGGGCATGGTGGCCGTGGCTTTCATGATCCTGTTCGGTATCCTCAAATGGGACGACATCCACGAGAACCTGGAGTGGGGCACCGCGCTGTTCATCTTCGGCGGCGGCATCTCCCTGGGTCTGGGCATGGAAGCCTCCGGGGCGGCGGAGTTTTTCGCCAACCTGTTCCTTCCCTATGTCAAGGGCGGGGGCTGGCTCCTCCTGTTCGCAGGGGTGGGGGTGTTCGGGGCCCTGGTGACCAACGCCATGGCCAACGTGGCGGCTGCGGCCCTCATTTTGCCCATCGTCATCCCCATGGCCGTGGCCCAGGGGGTGGACCCGAGGATTTTGGCTCTATGCCTGGGCATGTCCACGTCCTTTGCCATGCTCCTGGTCATCGGGTGCCCGCCCAACGCCATTGCCTACAGCTACCGGTACTTCAAGGCCTCGGATCTCACCAAGGCGGGGGCCGTGGCCACGCCCGTCCTCCTGGTGGCCCTGATCCTGGTGTGCTCGGTGTGGTGGGGGATCCTGGGGCTTACCAGCTAGTCTTGAGGCTTGAGGCGGGCCTGTAAGATGGAAAGGGATTTGGATCGCGAACCCTCCAGGGTTCCCAGGGCGGCGGCGGACGGAGGGACAACCCGGACGCAGGAGGCTCGCCCTTCCGGCGCCGGACCCCCGGATCGGAATGCCGCCCCCCGGGTCCTCCTGGTGGACGACGAGCCCGGATTCCGGTCGCCCCTGGCCAAGCGCCTGGAGCGCCGGGGCATGCGGGTGGTCGAGGCCGGCACCGGGGAAGAGGCCCTTGATGCCCTGGCCGCCGCTCCGGCGGACGTGGTGGTCATGGACGTCATGATGCCCGGCATGGGAGGCCTGGCGGCCCTGGCCCGGATCCGGGCCGACCACCCGGCGGTCCAGGTCATCCTCCTCACGGGGCACGCCGCCGTGGAGGACGGGGTCCAGGGCATCCAGGAAGGGGCCTTTGACTACCTCCGGAAGCCCGTGGAGCTGGAGCACCTGGCCGGGAAGATCCGCCAGGCCTGGGAAAGGAAGGTCCGGGAAACCGAACGGGCCGCCGAGGCCCGGTTCCGGGAGGAAATGGAAATTCGCATGGTCACGGCCGAGCGCCTGGCCGCCCTGGGGACCCTGGCCGCCGGGGTGGCCCACGAGATCAACAACCCTCTGGCCATCATCTCCGAGGCCTCGGGGCTCATGCGCCTGGTCCTGGCCAAGGAGAAGGCGCTCCCCGAGGATTTTGCCCGGAAGGTGGAGAACGCCCTTTCCAAGGTGGAAAAAAGCGTTCTCCGGGCCAAGAGGATCACCCACCAGCTCCTGGGGTTCGCCCGGACGCCCGAGCCCCTGATGCGGGATGTATCCCTGACGGGGCTGTGCGATGAGGTGGTGGTGCTTCTCCAGTCCGAATCCGTGCGGGCGGGGGTGTTCCTGGAGCGGGCCGAAACCGGGGAGGATGTCCGGGTGTGGACCGACCCCCAGGGGCTGCGCCAGGTCCTGGTGAACCTGATGTTGAACGCCCTGGCGGCCTCGGGCCCGGGCCAGAAGGTGGTGGCGCGGGCTGAAAGAGAGGATAGGGGGGCGGTCATCTCCGTGGCCGACTCCGGGGTGGGCATCCCCCCTGAGAACCTGACACGGATCTTCGAGCCGTTTTTCACCACCAAGAGTGCCTCCTCGGGCACGGGGCTGGGGCTTTTCGTCTCGGCCAACATCCTGAAGGGCCTGGGGGGGAGAATCGACGTGGAAAGCAGGGTGGGCAAGGGATCGGTGTTCTTTGTCCATCTTCCGGAAAAATGTTCGGCCCGCCCGGTGCAAGGCCCGGGCGCCGACTGGCTGGAGACGGCCAGGAATCTGGAAAGGAGCGGGGAAAATGGTGCGGGTGCCGATCAACGTGCTCGTGGTGGATGACGAGGAGGATTTCGTGGAGATGTTCACCATGCGCCTGTCCGAGATGGGAGAGCGCCCCCGGGGAGTGCACAGCGGCCGGGAGTGCCTGAAAATCCTGGAAGAGGAGGGGGCGGACGTGGACGTGGTGATTCTGGACATCAAGATGCCGGGCATGGACGGCATCGAGACCCTCCGGGAGATCAGGAAGCGTTTCCCCATTGTCGAGGTGATCCTGCTCACGGGCCACGGCTCCGTGGATTCGGCGGTCACGGGCATGAAGCTGGGAGCTTTCGACTACCTGAACAAACCGGCCGACTTCGTCGAGCTGGAGGAAAAATTGGAAGGCGCCCGGAAACGCAAGGCCGAACAGGAGGACCGCATCCGCCGCGCCGAAAGCCGGACCATGTCCAGGAAGAGCGGAGAGATGTTCTAACCTTAACTGGGGGGGGCGGGCCGGTCTCCGGGAACCGGCCCGCGGTTCGCCGGATTCCGGGAAAACCGTTTCTGTTATCGGCCAGGGTCCGGCGCCTCGTCCATCTCTGGCGCCTCCGGCCCCGGCCTTGTGACGGAAGGAGTCCCGCCATGCTGGTGCGCGAATGGATGGACGCCGGGGCCAAGTCCGTGGACGCGGGGGCGTCCATGGCCTTGGCCAGCCGGATCATGAAGGAAAACAAGACCTCCTTCCTGCCCGTGACCCGCCAGGGTTGCCTGGTGGGGGTGGTCACGGACCGGGACGTGAAGCGGGCCTCGGCCTCGGATGTGAGCCTCCTGGACGCCCATGAACAGATGTATCTGGTGGCCAGGATCAAGGTGGCCGACATCATGAGCGAGAACCCCGTCACCGTGTCCCCCACGGACACGGTGGAGGATACGGCCCGGATTCTCCTGGATCACGGCATTTCCGGCGCGCCGGTGGTGGACGAATCCGGTGCCCTGAGGGGAGTCATCACCCAGAAGGAGATTTTTTCGGGCCTGGTGCGCCTCACCGGGGCGGATATCCCCGGGGTCCGGTTCGGGTTTCTCCTGGACGACCGCCCCGGGTCCATCAAGGAGGTGACGGACAGCATCCGCACCCACGGGGGTCGCATGGTGTCCATCCTCTCCTCCCGGGACCAGGCGCCGCCGGGCAAGCGTTTTGCCTGGGTCCACATGTCCGGCGTGGACGATCGGGACCTGGAGGGCCTCCTGGCCGAACTCTCGGCCAGAGTCAGGGTCCTCTACATGACAGCCATCACCGCCCAAGGCCGCGTCTTCGTGGAAAACGGAAAAGACATGAAGCCTCCGCCCGCCCGCCCCACCGCGTCCGGGGCCTGAAATCCTTTCACAAAACAAGCATATCCCCCGCAAAGGGCCGGCCCACCGGGACGCCAGGCTCCAGCCTGGCATATTGCTTTTCAGGGAATGAGCCGGGGATAGCATTGCCCAAGGAACGTGGGTACTTTCTTTCCCGCCAGGGGCCAGGCTGGAGCTTGGCGCTCCCAGGGACATACGGCCGCCGACAAGAATAGCCTGCCTGTTTGGTCAATCCTCAGGAAACCCCGCCTTCCCTTCCTCCTTCAACGCCGACGGTCTTCCTGTTTTTTTCTCCGGGTCCTGGATGTAAAACAGCCCCTTTTGTGATAGACAGAAAGGCTGCAAGTCTGGAAATCACCAAGATACTTCTGGAATCCATCATTAGGAGAATGCCGTGCAGTGGTACTACGCCAACGGGGATCGGCGCGAGGGGCCGGTGGGGGACGATGAGTTCCAAAAACTGGCGTCCCAGGGGGTGATCCGGGACAAGACTCTGGTCTGGAACCCCACCATGCCCGACTGGAAACCCTGGTCCCAGGTCCGGCCCCAGGCCGTTGTCGCCACGGAAGCCGTCCTGGTCCCCGGCGGGGGGGAATGCGCCGAGTGCGGCGGCAGCTTCCCCACCGAGGACATGATTCCCTATGGCGACCGATATGTGTGCGCCGGGTGCAAGCCCCTGTTCGTGGAAAAGTTGAAGCAGGGCGTTCGCCCGGCCATGGACGTGGAATACGCCGGGTTCTGGGTCCGGGTGGCGGCCAAAATCGTGGACGGCCTGCTCCTGGGGCTGGTCATGTCGGTTATTGGCTTTTTGATGGACCCGTCTGGATACCACATATTCGTAGGGTTTAAGATTTCGGATCCCAACTCCTTCACTTGGCTGGATCTTATCAGAACCCTTTTGACCTTGGCCTACTCCACCTGGTTCGTGGGCAGGTTCGGGGCTACGCCGGGCAAGATGGCCTTGAAGCTTCGGATCATGGTGGCGGACGGCAGCCGGGTGAGCTACTGGAGGGCCATGGGCCGGCACTTTGCCGAGTACCTTTCCGCCTTCATTCTGGGCATTGGTTACCTCATGGTGGCCTTTGACCAGGAAAAGAGGGGCCTCCACGACCGCATCTGCAACACCCGGGTCATCAGGATGTAGCTGCCCATGAGGCCAGTCTGCCCCAAATGCAAGGCCGAGCTCGGGCCATTTTCCCTGAATACGGCGGTGCCCGTTCCCTGCCCCAAGTGCCAGACCCCCCAGACCACCCTGGTCTTTCCGTCCCTGTTCCGGGAAAAGCCCGTGAACCCGGGGGCTGCGCTCATGGACGGCGAGTCCGGCTGCTTCTTCCATCCGGGCAAGCAGGCGGCGGCCGTGTGCTCTCGTTGCGGCCGGTTCCTGTGCTCCCTGTGCGAGATTGAAATCCAGGAGGGCGTGGTCTGCCCCTCCTGCCTGGCGGGCAAGGCCAAAAGCGAGGGGGAGGCCGAGTTCACCCAGTCCCGGACCCTCTACGACAATATGGCCATGGGAATGGCGGTGTTCCCCATGCTGGCCATCTGGCCCACCCTGGTTTCAGCCCCCCTCACCTGGGTGGTGGCCCTCAAGTACTGGAAGAGCCCCATCAGTCTGGTGAGGCGCTCCAGGTGGCGCTTTCCCGTTGCCCTGGTCATCTCCGGGCTCCAGATGGCGGGATGGGCGGCGTTCTTCTTCCTCGTGTGAGGCAATCCCATGGCGAGTCCGAAAATCTACACCCGGCTGGCCGGCCCCCGGGGCAGGCTCGCCTCCTACCACAGCCTGTACCTGGGCCCGGACCATCTCCTTTCCGTGATAAGCCAGGGGTTCGAGGAGCGCTACCGCCGCTTCCCCCTGGCCGACATCCAGGCCATGGGCGCGACCCGGACCCAGGGCGGGACGGTGGGGCTCGCGGCGGACGGCCTGATCGCGCTCCTTTTCGCTCTGGCCGCCTTCGAGACCGACGGGGGCCTTTCCATCTTCCTGTGGGTGATGGCCGCGCCCTTTGCCCTGGCCATTCCCATCCTCCTGTGGCTGGGCCCCACCTGCACCTTCTACGTCCAGACCTCGGTCCAGCGGACCAGGCTTCCGGCCGTGAAACGGTTCAGGAAGGCCCTGGCCGTCATGGAGCGGGTCGGGGGCCTGGTGGAGGCCGGCCAGGGGAGGCTGAATACCGCTTCCATGCCCCTTGAGGCCCTGGAGGCCCTTGGGCCCCGTGAGGCAATAACCTCCCGCGCGGAATCCCGCCAGGACCAGGATCCCGTCCGGTCCGGGAAGGGGGGGTGGCACCTGGCCCTTTTCTACACCCTCCTGGCGGACGCCGTGGTGGCGGCCGCGAGTTTCACCCTGCCCCAGGTGCTGTGGAACTACCTGGAGACCATCCTGTTTTTGGTCCTGGCCGGTTTGATGGTCACGGCCCTGGTGAAGCAGACCAAAAGCGGCCTGTCCCGGGACGTGAGGGTCATCACCGGGGTCACGGGCGTATACCTGGTGAGCCTTTTCTTCCTCTCCCAGATTCTTGCTTTTGTGTTGCAGGTGAGCCAACCGGGGCAGATCATGGGCCAGGCCAAGATAGCGGTCTACTTGGCCCCTCTTTCGCCCCAGGAGATGGGCGCTTTTTTCTGGCTGTATCTTTTCGAAATGACCGGGTCCCTGCTCCTGGGAGGCATGGGCCTGATCCGCACGGTGAGGAGCCGGGCCGCCGCCCGGGCCTGATCACGGAAACCATGCCTTGCCCATGATGGAAAAATCCCTCGATCCAGCCCCGAAAAGCCCGGCGTCGGCCCGGTGTTTCCTCCACCCGGAGCGGGAGGCTGCGGCCCTGTGCCTGTCGTGCTCCCGCACCTTCTGCCGGGAATGCGTCACCGAGCACGAGGGCCGGGTCCTGTGCTCCCGCTGCATGGTCAAAGGGCGGGAGAAAGCCGGGGCTCGCCGCCGGTTCCTGTCCTGGGCCGGCCCCGCCTTCCTGGGGAGTTCGGGCCTGCTTTTCGCCTGGATTTTCTTCTACTACCTAGGCTTGGCCCTGGCGCGTATCCCGGCGGCCTGGCACCCGGGAGGCTGATCCGGATTCTGGACTCCATGACCGCAAACCCGCGCAAGATCCAGGACAGGAATCATCCCGGAGCCTTGGAAACCCTGGATCGGGCCGTGACCCTTCTCCGGGCCGACCCGGGGCTTTTGGCCCTCCACTGGGCCGGGAGCGCGCCCTTTGTCCTCGCGTTTCTGCTCTTCATCGCGGACATGGCGGCAGCGCCCCGGGCCTGGGAGCGCCTGCCCCGGGCCTCCTTTATCCTGGCCGTCCTGTTCGTGGTCATGAAGGCGGCCCAGGCGCGGTTCTGTCTGGCCCTCCGGGCCCGCCAGGCGGGCCGGCCCTTGCCGCGCCCGGCCCCTGGACGCCTCCTGGCCATGGCCGTCCGCCAGGCCTTTATCCAGGCCACGGGGCTGTTCATCCTGCCGCTGATGTTCGTCCTTGCCGCGCCCTTTCCCTGGTTCTACGCCTTCTACGCCAACGCCGGGGTCCTGGACGAGGAAGGGGACCAGGGCGTGAAGAACCTGGCTGGTGAAGCCTGGCGCCAGGCCTGCCTGTGGCCCTTCCACAACCATGTCCTCCTGACCGTCCTGTTCGTGTTCGGCCTGTTCGTGCTCCTGAACCTGGCGGCCTTTGTGTACAGCCTGCCCGCCATGGCCCGGATGTTTTTCGGGGTCCAGTCCCCGGCCCTGTCTGCGGCCCTGTCTCCCTTTACGGTGGATTTTTGGCTGGTGTGCCTGTCCCTGGCCTATCTAGCCCTGGACCCCCTGGTCAAGGCCGCCTACGCGGTGCGCTGCTTCCAGGGGCTTTCCCGGCGCACCGGGGAGGACCTCCTTGCACGGGCCCGCCGGGCCTTCGGGGTCGTGGCCCTGCTGGCGGCCGCCGCCTGCCTGGCCGGGGCCCTGGCTCCCGCGCCCGCCCAGGCTTCGGATGGCCCGGGGTATGCCCGGGACCTGGAGGAAAGCGTTCGCAAGGTCCTGGACCAGCCCCGGTTTTCCTGGCGGCTGCCTCTGGGCAAGGAGGTGAAGCCGGAAAAGCCCCCGGGGTTTTGGGCCGGAGTCCTGGACTGGACGGCCCGGCAGTTGAAGGCTGCCGTGAAAAAGGTGGCCAGGTGGATCAAGGCGGCCTGGAAGTGGATCAGGAAGCTCTTTCCCGACCCGAA
>JAHJUF010000139.1 GCA_018829095.1 Pseudomonadota bacterium
CGAAAAGGCCGGGGAGCCGAACACAGCCAGGTTGACCTTGCCCTGGCCGGCCGAGGTGGCCAGCACGTTGGTGCGCTCCCGGTCCACGAAAAAAGCCTTCACCGCCTCGCTGGCTTTCATGATTCCCCCCTTTTCTTTTGAACCCCTCTCCAAAATCTTTCCGGACGCGATGGGTTCTCTCATTTCCCCGAAAGCATTTTTGCCAGGGCTTCGTGCTCCTCGGGGCGCTTTTTCGCGCCGTAGAGGAACGTCCACTTGAACAGCCGCTCCATGGCCTGGGGAAGCTGGCCGAAGTGCTGGAGGAACTGGATGGTCTTGCCGTACTGGGCCATGAGGGCCTTTTGGTCCCGGATGCCGCAGCCCAGGGTGATGAGGTGCACGTGACTTTTCCGGCAGTAGTCGATGCCCACGGATACGTCACAGCCGAAGTTGGATTCCCCGTCCGTGACGTGGATCAGGATCTTTCGGCCCGGGGCGTTTCTCATGAACCAGGCGGCCGCGATGATGGCCTGGCCCGAGGCGGTCTGGCCCGCCGGGGGCACGGAAAGCAGTTCTTTGCCCGAGATGAGGCGGCTCACCATGCATACCCCGTCCACCTCGAAATAGGCGTAGGCGGACAGGCGATTCTTGAACCCTCCCAGGGCCCGGTGCACGTTGCCCACGGTGTTTTCCACCATGCGCCACTTGGGACCCCGCATGCTCCCGGTGGCATCCAGGAGGAGCGTCACGTTCCAGTCCACCACAGGCAGCCGGTCCACCTGGGAAAAGCACCGGCCCGTCACCGGAGCCCGGTGGAGGCGGCGGCCGTCCACCCGGCCTGCGGCCAGGCCCCGGCTCACGAGCTTCCTGCGTTCCGCGTACCGGAGGAAGATGCCCTTGAGCCGGGCCACGGTGCGGGGGTCGATGACCGGATGGGCCGGGATGTGGAAATCCCACCGGGAGATGGGGGCCACGTCCGGGTTGTCCTCGCCCGCCACGGACCGGATGATGGGGGTGAGGTCCGAGCCGTACAGGGCCAACTCGGCCTCCACCTCCCGGGCCAGCCCAAAGGAGAGACCCCGGGGCGGCGGGTCCGTGATGCGGCGGCCCGGGGCCACGGTCCGCACGGCCGAATCCTCCACCCACACCAAGCGCCGGTCCAGGAGCGTGAGGCGGCCCAGGGTTTCGGCCAGATCGTCCCAGGCGGCGGCATAGGCGGCGGCCCGGACCTCGCACCGGGCCGTGGAGCCCCGGGCCAGGTCCGGCACGGTTTCCAGGAACCGGGTCAGTTCCGAAAGGCGCGCCATGGGGGCCTCGTACACGGGCTCCATGAGAGCGGACACCGAGGACTGCCACGTACTGAGCCACCACAGGAAAAACAGGGCGTCCACGGTGAGGATCTCGGACCGGAGGCCCGCCCGCATCCCGACCATGGCCCGGCCCCGGGTCTTGGCCACGTACCGGCCCAGGACGGAGCGGTCGGCCAGGCGGTCCACGAAGATATTCTCCCCGGTCTGGACCATCTTCTGGAACGCCACCCGGGCGAGGCCCGTCTGCCCCCTGAACCGGGGCGACAGGAGCCTGTATACCCGCTCGGTCCACTCGATCCCCAGCAGGGCCTCGTGGACCACCAGACCCACCACGCCGTCCACCTTTTCCGGGGGCACGGGGTATTTGCCCGACACCAGGACCGGGTCCACCACGATGGCCGCCGGGTCGCCGTGGCTCATGCCCGCGTACTCGATGCGCCCCACGTTCTCCCCCAGATGCCCGGCCACCTTGCGGAGGGCCCGGAGGAGGTTGGCCAGCTCCGCAGCCTCGAAGATGGAGGCGTTCTGCCGCCAGAACGCGGACAGGGGCCTCGCGTCCCCCGTGAGCCTGGGCGGCGGCAAGGGGGACGAGGGGAGCCCAACGGGCGGTTCCTCCCGGCCGTTAGTAGATTTTGTAGTTCGATCCATCCCGGACCTCGTCCGCTCCGGTGGAAAGGTGCAGGGACAACAGCACGGACTCCAGAACGTCCCGGGAAACCTGGAGGCTGTTCACAAAAGCGTCCCGAACCGTGGAGCCCACGGAGAGCATTTCCGCTATCATAAGGCTGTGGCGGGTGGACACCACCAGGGGCTCCTGGCTGTTCTTCCGAAGCTGGTTGGCCACGTTCACGATGGTCTGGGCGTCGGCCCGGGGGATTCCGGTTTTCAAATGCAGGACCTCGGTCTCCACGTCCGCAGGCAGGTAGTCCAGGAGCGTCACGTAGAACCGGTCCCGAAGCGCCGCGTCCAGCATCTCCGTACCCACGAACTCCTCGCCCTCGTTCAGGGTGGCGAAGAACACCACCCCGTCGGCCACCCGGATGTGCCCCAGTTCGTCGGTCCACACCCGCCGGTCCTCGGAAAGCACGGAAAAGAGCATGTTCAACGCCTTGGGATGCTCGGGGCGGTTGATCTCCTCCAGGTGGATGACGCAGCCGGGGGTCTGGATGGCCTGGGGGAACAGGAATGGCTGGTAATAGGTCTTCCCGTCCGCCAGGCGGTGCTCGCCGAACAGCTGGCCAGGCTCGGACAGGATGCCGATCTGGAAGGTGGCCAGGGGGCGCTTGTTCCGGGCCGCGAACTGGCGCACCAGGGTGGACTTGCCGCAGCCCTGCTTGCCCGCCACCAGGATGTTCACCGGATGGCGCTCCGAGAGTTGCCGGACCCGCTCCATGTTGCCGATGACATCCCCGGGGAGGAAAAAATGGGGCTCGGGCCGGGGCACGGTGAGGTTGTTTTCGAAGTTCTCCATGATCCTCGCGTCTTTTCGGGTTCAAGGATGCCGGTCATGCAACAAGTCCGAAATCTACCAAAACCGTCATTCCGGCGAAGCCTGCCCGCGCGCAGGAATGACGAAGATCGTAGCTTTTCGACTTTTTGCGAGGTCATCAAGTGACAGGTTCGCCAACTCCAAACCCCAAGGATTTTGACAACAGCCTCAAAAATCGTAGAACAGCTCCCGTTGCCTCTTCTTCAAAAACTCCGAAAGCTCGGGGATGTTCCAGCGGTTGTTCATGGAACGCAGACGGGCGATGATCCGCTGTGCCTCCGAAAGGACGCCCGGACCGCCGGATTTCTCCAGGCCCGCGAGCTGGGCGCAAAGCTCGCGCATCTGGATTTCCTCCTGCTCCAGGCCTTCGGCCCGGGAGAGCAGCACATGCGCCCCGCATCCGGGGCACTGGCGGAGATCCGACTCCCCGCAGGCAGGTCAGCCGCTCTTGCACAGGTAGGCGAACTCGCCGTGGTCCGCCATGAATCCGCACTTATGGCAGGTCATGTCCACGATTTGCTCCAAGGGTTGGATGTGATAGCGGTTGTCAAAATCCTGCCCAGGGGCTTTTTCCTGGATTCCGGCTCCCCGCCTGCGCGAGGACAGGCTCCGCCGGAATGACGACCCGGGCGATGGCCTGCCGGCACGAAACAGCCATGCTTCCGACAATCGCCCTACTTGTCCTGCAACTGGCGCATGGTCCTCCGGTACTGAGGATCGCTGCACTCGGTGCCGTCGTGGTCGATGAACTCCATCTTCTCGTAATACTTGCAGGCCGTGGCGTCCGCGAGAGTCAGGCTCATGTAGCCGTTTTCGCCTTCCAGCACAAAGACCGGGGGCGAAGCCGTGATATCCGACCCCATCTTCAGGGTATTGCAGGACCCCTTGCCCTCGCCGGAAAAGGCGCTCTCCGAATAGTGCTTGCAGATGCCGCAGATTTTTTCCGCCTGCTTTTCCCCGGTCTTGGGCGCCTTCTGCCGGGCGTACACCGAAGAAAACTGCTGCCGGAACTGATCCCTCCTGGACATGGCGACCCTCCTTCTCCCTGTCTCCTGGCCGGGGGAACCGGGCCGGGGGGAGGCTTCCCCCCGGCCCCGCGCCCTAGTTGCCCAATCCCTGGATGGTGCGCTGAATGATGTTGTCCTGGGTCTTCCGGGAAATGTCCACGAAGTGGGCCGAGTACCCGGCCACCCGGACGATGACCTCCTGGTACTTCTCCGGATCCTGCTGGGCGGCCCGGAGGGTCTCGTCAGACACCATGTTGAACTGCACGTGGTCCAGACCCAGGTCGGCCCAGGTGCGCATGTAGGCCTTCCACAGGTGGTAGCCCTTTTCCCCGGCCAGCTGGGTGGGGGAAAGCCGCTGGTTCAAAAGGAACGCCCGACCGTCGCCCACGTGGTCGATCTTGCCGCAGGATTTCAGGACCGCCGTGGGCCCCTTCCGGTCCAGGCCCGGGCCCGGGGAGATGCCGCCGTCGTAGAGGGCGTCCCCCAGGCGGCGTCCGTTGGGCAGCGCGCCCACGATGTTCGCGTAGTGGATGTTGCCCGACACGTTTTCCGGCAAAAGCGGCCAGTTGTTGCCGCTGGGGCATTTCAGCTCGTGGGAGTATTTGGCCACCTCGCGCAGGCACCAGAGCATGACGTCGTCCACGTAGTCGTCGTCGTTGCCCCATTTGGGCGCGTTGTTGACGAAGTCGAGGCGCATCCTCTCGCAGCCCTCCCAGTTGGCTTCCAGCGCGTCCATGAGTTGGTCCATGGTGTACTTCTTCTCGTCGAAAACGAGCTTTTTCACCGCAGCCAGGGAGTCGGCGTTCTCCACCCAGGTGAAGCCCGTGACCCAGGCGTTGCCCCGGGAGATGGACGGGTCGCACACGTCCAGGCCCGTTTCGATGGACCTCGACGAGATGGAGGACAGGTACGGCCGGGGGGTCAGGTTCACGCCGATCACCCGGCCCCGGTTCACGCTCCGCACCAGGATGCCGATGACCCCCCGCATCTGGGTCACCCAGGCTTCCTGGACCTCCTCGAAACTCGTCATGCTCCGGGGGTCGGCGGTGCGGGGGCCGATCTGGAAGTTCACCACCGGGTCAAAGCCTTGGGTGAACACGTACTCCACGAACTTGGCGCAGTTGGCTGTGGCGGACGCCATTCGCATGGGCTGGAACCCGTGCTTGGTGGTGGGGGCCGGGCTCATGCAGGCCTGGTGCACCCAGGTCCGGGCCTCCCCCAGGGGATGTCCGTGCCAGTGCATGGCATTGTGCACGAGAACAGGGTCGTTGCGGATGGAGGGGTATCCCAGGCCGTGGCGGATGCACTCGAACACTTCCCGCATGACCTCATCGCGGACCTTGGGATGCCACCGGAAGGCAAAGGTGGGGTTGGCCACCCGCACCAGACGCGCCGCCTTCAAAAAGGCG
>JAHJUF010000140.1 GCA_018829095.1 Pseudomonadota bacterium
CGGTCATGGCGATGATGGGGGTGCGGGAAAGGCCCTTGTCCTTTTCGTATCGCCGGATCTCAGCCGTGGCCCGGTTGCCGTCCATGACGGGCATCTGGTTGTCCATGATGACCACGTCGAACCGGCGGCTCCGAAACTTCTCCACAGCCTTGCGGCCGTTTTCCGCGATGTGCACCTGGCAGGGGGTGTTCTTGAGATACGCCCGGACCACGAAACGGTTGGTTTCCGAGTCCTCGGCCAGAAGAATGTCCAGGGGCGGCAGCTTCCCGGGCTCAGCCTCCTCCTTTTCGCCCTTGGCGGACCGGGCGGCGGCGGCCAGGGCCCGATAGAACCGGGAGAGGTCCAGGGGCCTGGCCACGTACCGTTCGCAGCCCATGGCCCGGGCCCGGGCCACGTCGGACTGGTTGTAGTTCTCGCCGAACAGGATCACGCATTCCGGTGTGAGGTGGTCCACCTTGACCTGCTCGGCCAGTTCGAACACGTCCGCACCGGGGAGATCCTGAGCCAGGACCACCAGGTCGTAGCCCTTGGGCATCATCCAGGAGTCCTTGAGGATGGCCAAGGCGCCGGAGGCATCCGAGGCTTCGGTCACCCGGGAGCCCGCCGCGTTCAAGGCCTCCCGGATGAACCGGCGGGAGGCCTCCTGGGGATCGGCCACCAGCACGGACAGGTTCTTGAACACCGCCGGCGTTCCGGCCTCAGCCTCGCCCTTTTTGCGCACCGGGAAGGCTGCGGAAAAGTGGAAGCTGGTGCCCTCTTCCGGCCGGCTCTCCACGTGCATGCCCCCGTCCATGAGCCGAACCAGTTCCCGGGCGACCCGGAGGCCCAGGCGGGACGACCGGTGGTGGGAGCTGGCCGCGATGGCGGCCGGGGCGTAGGTGTCGAACAGGCTGGTGAGGGATTCCGGATCAATGGACTGACACGCGCCGGTGACGGAAAACTCGATCCGGGCGAGGTCTCCGTCAGGCTCGCCCATGCCGGGGCCCACCTCCACCACCACCGTGCCTTCGGTGGTGTATTCAATGGCGTTCTGGATCAAGGTGGCCAGAATCTGGCGGACCCGGAGGCTGTCGCCCACCAGGTGGGCCGGGGTCTCGGGGGCGACCCGGCAGGCCAGATCCAGGTTCTCCTCGTGGGCGGCCACGGCCATGGTCTCGCAGGTCTTTTCCACCGCCTCCAAGAGGTTGAACGGAATGAGCTCCAGGTTCAGGCGGCCGGACTCGATCTTGGCGAGATCCTGGATGTCGCCGATCAAGGCCAGGAGCGTATCCGCCGCAGTCTTCAAAGTCTGAACGTAATGTTCCTGTTCCTCGTTCAACACCGTTTCGTTCATGAGTTCGGTCATGCCCACGATGGCCGTCATGGGGGTGCGCATCTCGTGGCTCATGGCGGCCAGGAACTCGCTCTTCGCCCGGTTGGACGCCTCGGCCTCGATACGGGCCTTTTGCAGGGTCTCGGCCTCCCGGCGCTCGGTGACGTCTTGGAGCATGCCCTCCACCCGGAAGCGCCCGCCGGTCTCGTCCTCCACGGTCCGGGCCTGGATCCATCCCCAGCGCTGCTCACCATCGGCCCGCTTGAACCGCACGGCCATGCCGGGGGTCACGCCGGTGCGGGAAAGGAGGCTGAAGAACTCCTTTTTCTCGTTTTCCTCGGCAAAGAGGGCGGAGGTGTTCGCCACCTTGTCCAGAAGATCCTCGGGGGAGCCGTATCCCAGGATGGCGGCCATGGAGGGATTGACCGAAAGGAACGGGCCGTCCATGCCGCACTGGAAGATGCCTTCCAGGGCGTTCTCGAAGATGCCCCGGTACTTCTTTTCCGCGTCCTTCAGGCGGTCGATGGCGGTCTTTTCCCGGGTGAAGTCCACGGCCATGCCTTCCACGGCCGTGCCACCGTCCACCAGGCGGGCGGAAAACCGGATCCAGAAGGTGGACTTGTCCTCCCGGAGAAACAGGGCCTCGAAGCTGTCCACATAGCCCTTTTTCCCCAGTTCGGCTGTGAGATCCTCCCGGCGCAGGGGATCGGCGTAGCGCTCACCGCCCAGGCTGACGTCCGCGGCATCCTGAGCGGAGAGGAACCCCAGCATCTGGGAGAAACGGTTGTTGCAGGCGATGAGCCGGCCGTCGGGGAACCGGGACTTGTAGAGGCCCACATAAGCGTCGCTATACAGAGTGCGGTATTTTTTCTCGCTCTCGGCCAGGGCTTCCTCGGCCTGACGCCGCTCGGCGATCTCCTGCTCCAGGCTGGTCCGGCTGACGGAAAGCAGGGAGGTCATGCTGTTGAAGGCCTCGGCCAGTTCCCCGATCTCGTCGCCCGTGGTCACGGGAACCCGGTGCGTGAGGTCTCCGTTGGCAATAGCCAGGGCGCCCTCTTTCAGGGATTCGATGGGTTCGGCCAGGCCCTTTCCCAACAGGAGTCCCAGGACCCAGCCCAGGAGGATGAACACCCCCAGGATGGGGAGGCCCACCCGCAGAAAACGCCATTCCCGCCACACCACGCTGTGGGCGGACATGTCCATGTACAGCACGCCCCTGAGGCGGCCGTCCGGGCCCAGGAGGGGGGCGTAGCCCTCCAGCCAGATCCCGTCGTCATCCCTTTTGAATCCATCCCCGGTGAGGGGGCCGTCCTGGCTGTGGAGTTTCTTTGCCACGGAGGCCGGAAGGGGGGGATAGGGCGTTCCCGGGGGCATGGACAGGTTCGGGGCAAGTCCTGGGTCCACGGCCACCACCAGGTTGCCGTCGTTGGTCACGGACAAGGTATACAGGGCGCCCACGTCCACGGCATGGTTCCGAATGCGCTCCAGGATGGCCTTGATCCGCCGGAAACCAGGGGTGTTGGCATCCTCGGGCCGGAAGATGGCGGCGTTGGCCTCGGCGTCGATCTGGAGGGTGGCCAGGATGGCGGCGTTGTAGAGGCGGACCTTGAGGTCGTCCCTCAACTGCTGGCGCAAATTCAGGTACAGGGTGAAGGTGAGCAGAGCCGCCATGCAGGTGGCCAGGACCGCCAGGTATAGAGCGAGTCTTCTCCGCAGGCTCATGCTCCATTTTTTCCTTGATGCCATCAGGCTCTCCGGCCCTCTCCGCCCCCTTGTGCGCCCGAGTTGAAGAAGCCGGCCGGTGGGGTGGGGATTGCTTCTTGATATGCGCGGAACCAAGTTATAAGAGTAAAGGACCAGGGAAAAGAATGCAACAGGAACTTGCCCGCCCGCCTGTGGCGGGACGGCGGAAAGGGAGGAACATGGAACACCGGACAGGAAGCTTGATCCACGGGCCCAACGAGGAACTTTTCTGGCAGGCCTGGAGGCCGGAGTCCAAGCCCCGGGGCGTGGTGGTCCTGGTGCACGGCTACGGCGAGCATTCGGGACGCTACCCCCATGTGGTGGAGACCCTGGTTCCGGAAGGATTTTCCGTGTGGGCGGCGGACAACCGGGGCCACGGCCGGTCCTTTGGCATCCGGGGCCACGTGGACCAATGGGGCGACTTCCGGACCGACCTCCGCCACTTCCTCTCCCTGGTGGGCGAACAGGAGCCGGGCATCCCCCTGTTCCTGTTCGGCCACAGCATGGGCGGGCTCATCGTGCTGGATTACGTGCTCCACCACCCCCAGGGTCTGGCCGGGGTGGCGGTCTCCGGGCCGGCCCTGGACCAGGGCGCCGTGAACCCGCTCCTGATCCTGGCCAGCAGGGTCCTGTCCCGGGTGGCCCCGCGTCTGGCCGTGAAGTCGGGCCTCGATGACGAGGCTGTCAGCCGGGACCCTCGGGTGGTGGCCGACTACCGGAACGACCCCCTGGTCCACGGCATGGCCACGGGCCGCCTGGGAACGGAGATGGCCCGGACCATGAAATGGGTCCTGGCCCACGCCCCGGAGTTCTCCCCTCCCCTCTTCATCATCCACGGCGGTGCGGACCGCCTGGTGGCCCCGGAGACGTCGGCGGAATTCTACCACCGGGTCACCCTCACGGACAAACAGCGCAACGAGTACCTGGGCTATTTCCACGAAACCCACAACGACACGGGATGGGAAAAGCCCGTGGGCGACCTGGCGGCCTGGTTTTCGGCCCACCTGCCCAAGGCGGAAAAATGAGCCTTTCGGTCCTGGTCATCCTGGGCCACCCGGACCCGGCGAGCTTCAACCACGCCATCGCCCAAGCCTGCGTGGCGGCCCTGACGCAAAACGGCCACCATGCGATTTTCCACGACCTGTGCGCCGAGGGCTTCGACCCGGCCCTCCCGGCCCCGGAGCTTTGCCGGGAGCCCGGACCCGGGCCGGACGCGGCCGCCCACTGCGCGGAGCTGGCCGCCGCCGACGGCCTGGTGGTGGTCCACCCCAACTGGTGGGGCCAGCCCCCGGCGGTGTTGAAGGGCTGGGTGGACCGGGTGTTCCGGCCGGACGTGGCCTACCGGTTCGTGGAGGGGGACACGGGCGAAGGCGTGCCCCAGGGCCTGCTCAAGGCCCGGGCGGCCGTGGTGTTCAACACGGCCAACACTCCCCGGGACCGGGAGCGGGAAGCGTTCGGCGACCCCCTGGAACGCATCTGGCGCGACTGCATCTTCGGCCTTTGCGGGGTGAACGAATTCCACCGCCGCACGTTCTCCGTGATGTGCACCAGCACACGGGAAGAGCGCGAAGCCTGGCTCGGGGAGGCTGCGGGCCTGGCCGCCAGGGTGTTCCCGCCAGGAGCTTGAAGTCCCAAGGCCGCTCCCCCCTTTCCCAAAGGGGGGGCAGGGGTGACCGGCCCCAACCTCATGAAATTATTGATGGGAATCAACCCGTTCCCTGGCATGGTCCTCCTGGGCTTTACAAACCCGGATTCATGCCAGTTTCGTAAATGGTGTCTCCAAAAGGATAATCAAGGAAAGGAATGCGCCATGGAAAAGGAAAACAAGGTCATCTATTTCGTCACCCATGCCGGAGAGGACCCGGAGCGGGCCATACTGCCCTTTGTCATGGCCACGGCCGGCCTGACCATGGGCATCAGGGCCCTTGTCGTGCTCCAGGGCAACGGCGTGTATTTGGCCCGAAAGGGCTATGCGGATCACGTGTTCGCCGCCAACCTGGCCCCTTTGAAGGACCTCATGGAAGGGTTCATCGAGGCCGGGGGCAGGTTCCTGGTCTGCGTCCCCTGCTTGAAGGCCCGGAAGATCGAGGAAACAGACCTGGTGGAAGGCTGCGAACTCACCGCCGCCGCAGCCTTAAACGCCGAGATCATCACCGCCTCCGCCTCGATGGTGTACTGATCCCCGAAATCCACCGGCAGGCCCCAAAAAAAGGACAGCCCGTTCCGGGACTCCATAGCCTGGAACGGGCTGTCCTTTTGGCTGGTCCCGGAAGGAGGAATCCGGCTCCCTCCCCGGCTTGTTTGGTCCTTTTTTCAAGGAGTTGCCCAGCGATCGGCCAGCCGGAAAGGCACCAAACCGCCAGTCTTGACAAGGCCCAACGAGGTATTATCATTAGCAGTGATTTTTCGATAACCAACTGATTTCCAAAATTAAATTTTGAAAAGCGGCTCCATCGCGGCCGCGCCGGAAGCTTCATGGCCATCTACGAGTACGAACATCTGGAGGAAGCCTGCGCCTTTGGAAAGGTGTTCGAGTTCCCGCAATCCATGCATGACGATCCCCTCACCGAATGCCCCAAGTGCTGCGGCCCGGTGAAAAAGCTCATCAGCCTGGCCTCCATCAACAGGCCCAAGACCGACTCGGAATTGAAGGACCTGGGTTTCACCAAACTGGTGCGCCGGGACGACGGGGTCTACGAGAACGTCACCCGCCGGGGCGGCGAGAACCGGTACATGGAGGCAGGAAAACCCGAAACCCAGCCGGACATAAAAAAAATCATACGCGACTGAAGCGGCCCCGGGCCGCACAAGGGAACCGCCTTTTTCCGTAAACAACGCCGCGAAAGCGGCACACAGGCCACACAGAGGCATTGAGGAGGAGAAGAAGGATGA
>JAHJUF010000021.1 GCA_018829095.1 Pseudomonadota bacterium
AACATCACCGTCCTGTCCAGGGCCACGGACTGGTCGGGGTACTTCAACATGCTCCCTGACGAGGACGGCACCGTGCGCCGCCTGCCCATGGTCATCGAGTGCGGGGGCAGCATGTACGCCCCCCTCTCCTTAAAGACCCTCCAGGCCTACCGGCGAAAGCAGAATCCGGAGGAAAAGGCCAACCTGGATCTTCGCCTTTCCCGCTACGGGGTGTCGGAGCTTTCCCTCGGCAAGACCCGGGTCCCGGTGGACGAACGGGGCCGACTCCTCATCAACTACCGGGGCGGCACCAAGAGCTTCCCCCACATTTCGGTCACCGACATCCTGAGGGATCCGGAAAAAACCGCCGGAAGGCTCAAGGACAAAATCGTCCTGGTGGGGGCCACGGCCATCGGCATCTTCGACCTGCGGGTCGCGCCATTTTCCGCCAAGGACTACCCCGGGCTGGAGATCCACGCCAACGTGGTGGACAACATCCTCCACGAGAACTTCCTGGTCCAGCCCAACTGGGCCCAGCTGGTGGACCTTGCGGCCGTCCTGGTCCTGGCGGGCCTCCTGGGGGGGTTCCTGCCCCGGATGAACGTGTCCACCGGCGCGATCCTCACCCTGGGCCTGTTCGCGGGCTACCTCACCCTCTCCCAGCTCCTGTTCACCCGCCAGGGGGCGGTCCTGAACCTGGTGTATCCTTCCCTGGCCCTGCTCTTCATGTACGTGTCCACCACCGTGTACAAATACGTCACCGAGGAGAAGCAGAAACGTTTCCTGCGCAGTGCTTTTTCCACCTACCTCGCCCCCAGCGTGGTGGAGCAGATCATCAAGAGCCCCGAGAAGCTCGCCCTGGGCGGGGAGAAGCGGCTCATCACGGCCTTTTTCTCCGATGTCCAGGGGTTCACCTCCATCAGCCAGAAGCTCGACCCCGTGGAACTGGTGGAGCTTTTGAACGAGTTCCTCACCGAGATGACGGACATCATCCTGGATAACGAGGGCACGGTGGACAAGTTCGAGGGCGACGCCATCATCGCGTTCTTCGGCGCGCCCAACGACATGCCCGACCATGCGGCCCGGGCCTGTGTGGCCTGTGTCCAGATGCAGAACAAGCTGGTGGCCCTGCGGGCCAAGTGGACGGCGGAAGGCAAGCCCCAGTTGCGCATGCGCATCGGCATGGACACGGGCAACGCGGTGGTGGGGAACATGGGGTCCCGGACCCGCATGGACTACACCATGATGGGGGACATGGTGAACACTGCGGCCCGGCTGGAGGGCGTGAACAAGATTTACAGCACCTACACCATGGTGAGCCAGGCCACCTACGACCAGTCCCGGGACCATGTATTCGCCCGGGAGCTGGACGCGGTGAACGTGGTGGGCCGCTCCCTGCCCGTGGCGATCTTCGAGATCATCGGCATGAAGGACGAAATTCCGGAGGAGAAACGCCGCCTGGTGGAGCACTACGCCCGGGGCCTGGCCGCCTACCGCGCGCGCCAGTTTAAGGAGGCCTACGGCCACTTCAAGAACGCCCTGGCCCTGGACCCCGGCGACGGGCCCTCCAAAACCATGCAGGAACGCTGCCGCGAATACCACAAGACCCCGCCCCCCCCCGACTGGGACGGTTCGTACACCATGACCAGCAAGTAGCGCCGCCGGAAAAACCGGGCCTCAAAGCCCCCGATGTGATATGAAATCCGGGGAAGGGGCAGGGGATCGTCGGACGGAGGCTGTCCCCCCACCGGAGGCCAAAGGGCAAGGAGGAGCGAATGAGGGCGAGCGTGAAGACGAAGGCATCGGCCTGGGTGGTTCTTTTGGCCGTTGCGGGGCTTCTTTTCGGCGCTGCGCCGACCCTGGGGCGGGAAGACGGGGGCCTGGTCCAGGCCGTGGGGGAAAAGGGATCCATCTGCTGGACCGGCGGCCGCCTGGAGGCCGTGGGAGTGGGAACCCCCTGGGAAAAGTACCAGTCCAGGCCCCAGGCCAAGCCCCAGGCCACGGAAATGGCCCATGACGAGGCGTTCAAGAACCTCCTGGAGGTGGTGGGATCCGTGCGGGTCACCTCCACAGCCACGGTGGGCGACCTCTCGGAACAGAGCCAGGTCATCCAGGCCCAGGTCCGGGACATGATGCGCAAGGCCCAGCCCCTGAAGCGGGAATACCTGTCCGACGGAACGGTGGTGGAGCGTCTTTCCATGCCCCTGTTCGGAGGGCTTCCCCAACTCGTCCTTCCCCGGGAGATCGTCCAGATGCCCGAGGTCCGGCAGGCCCCGAGCCAGGACCCGGGCCGGGGGAACGAGGCTCACACCGGGCTGGTGGTGGACGCCCTGGGGCTTTCGGTCTGCCCGGCACTGGCTCCCCGCATCCTGGACCCCGACGGCCGGGAGGTGTACGGTCCGGCCTATGTGAGCCGGGATTTCGCCGTGGACCAGGGCATGTG
>JAHJUF010000141.1 GCA_018829095.1 Pseudomonadota bacterium
CAGGCCGGGCGGGGTGCAAATAAAGAGGTTCCCCCCAAACCCCCCTCCAGAAAAAACCTGCCATATGGGTTCGGGGCGGTTGATCTTGCGTGGCCGCTCCCGTTGGTCGCGGGAGGGCAAGGGGTGCGGATCATTCCGGGCGGCTCGCAACAAAACCGTCCGGCAAGGCGGCCTGTCCGGGTTCCCCCCTTTGAAAAAGGGGGGCAGGGGGGATTTTTTCAGCGTTTCCGGCAGCCGGCCCCATTCCAAGCCACGAGGTCCGCGGCCCGCAGGGACGCCTTGCAGGTTTTCTTTGGGGAAGTGGTTTCCCCCAAGAATCCATCAGAAAGGAATATCCATGAACCAGGGAGCGTTGGCGGGAATCAAGGTGGTGGATCTTTCCAGGCTTTTGCCTGGGCCTTATTGCAGCATGATTCTGGCGGATCATGGGGCGCGGGTCATTGCGGTGGAGGACCGGCGGTATGGGGCGGAGGGCTTGTTTCTGAGCCCGGTGTACCGCAACAAGGAGCACATGACCCTGGATCTGAAGACCGTCGAGGGCAAGGAGATCTTCTGGAAGCTGGTTTCCGATGCGGACGTGCTTCTGGAGGGGTTCCGGCCCGGGGTGATGGACCGGCTGGGGATCGGGTACGAGGCGGTTTCCGCGAAGAACCCGGGGATCGTGTACTGTTCCATCACGGGTTACGGCCAGGACGGGCCCATGCGGGACGTGGCGGGTCATGACGCCAACTACCTGTCCTACTCGGCGGTTCTGGGGCTGATCGGCGAGGCGGACCGGCCGCCGTCCATTCCGGGCGTGCAGTTCGCGGACATCGCGGGGGGCGGCATGAGCGCGGCCATGGGCATCCTCCTGGCCCTGGTGGCCCGCCAGCGCACGGGCCGGGGCCAGTACGTGGACATCTCCATGACCGACTCCATGTTCGCCATGCTGCCCGTGGCCCAGATGTTCCACCAGCTCCTGGGCCAGGTGCCCGAGCGGGGCCGGACCATGCTCTCCCACCGCTACGCCTGCTACAGCACCTACGACACGGCCGACGGCCGGTCGATCTCCATCGGCGCGGTGGAAAACCGATTCTGGCGCAAGCTCTGCGACATCCTGGGCGTGCCCGAATACATCGGCCTCCAGTACGACGAGGCCCGGCGGCAGGAGATCAAGGACCGGCTGGCGGAGATCTTCAAGGCAAAAACCCTGGCCGACTGGGAGTCGCTTCTGGCCCGGGAGGACGTGTGCATGGGGCCGGTGTTAAACCTGGTCGAGGCCCTGGACTCCGACCTGTTCAAGGAGCGGGGCATGGTGGTGACGGTGGAGAAGGAGAATGGGGCCACGACCCGGGCCCTGGGCGTACCCGTGAAACTTTCGGACACTCCCGGCGCGGTGCGCACCTATCCCGCCGCCTTTGGCGAGCACACGAAAAAGCTCCTCATGGAGCTGGGGTTCACGCCGGAACAGGCGGATGAGCTGGAGAAAAAGGGCGTGGTGTAGGCCGGTCCGGCGGCCGCCGTTTTCGCGGGAATGGCGGCCGCCGGCATCCAAATGATGGGCCAGGAGGGCTTGTTTTTTTTCTTCCATCAGACAGGAATTTTGACAACCGGCCTGATTTATACGAATGATCACGGATCGTTAGAATGGTCGCCGCCGGGCGTCCCCTTTTCCTTTTCACGGGCGGGCCAGGGCGCAAAAAAAAAGGACGCTCCCATCCTCTGAAGGTGGGAGCGTCCCCGCAATTTTCGGACCTGACGGTTTTTGGACCGTTAGCCCTTGATGACGTTGGCTGCGGCCAGGCCCTTGGGGCCTTCGACCACGTCAAACGTCACACTCTCTCCCTCGGTGAGGGACTTGAAGCCGGCACCGGCGATGGCGGAATGGTGCACGAAGACATCGGGACCATTGTCCTGCTCGATGAAGCCGAACCCCTTGGAGTCATTGAACCACTTCACTCTTCCTTGAGCCAAGGTACTACCTCCTAAATAAATGATGTTGCTGTTCTGGATCCCGCCGGGTAATGAATCAGGATTGATTTTCTCAACCGGAGGGTTCCCGCCTCGCGTTGGCTATCCAGCTTCGTTCCGTCTTGATGGATAAAAAAAACCCAGAGCCTTGGATATCAGCCCCAGGGTAGTCTCCCACAAGCAGATCTCCGCCTACCAACACATCTCGCAGACACAATACGCACCCCGCAGGGCAATGTCAACCCCTTATGTGACCTTCCGTAAAAAAAATGCGCCTCCGCGCCGTCCGGCAGGATCAACGGGCCGGCGGCTCCTGGACGGGGCCCATCATCCTCGCCAGTTCCCGGTCCTTTTCCTCCCACAGGCGGTTCAGCCAATCCTGGAAACCGGCCCGGAAGGATTCGTCCCCGCCGTAGTCCCCCAGAAGCTCCTGGCTGATGGGAAGGGTCCGCACCCGCACCCGCACCAGGTCCACCCGGCCGCACATGAAGTCCCAGAATCCTTTTGTGCCGTGGGGGTAGGCGATGGTCACGTCCACCATGCGGGAGAGGGTGCCGTTCATGGCCGAAAGGACAAAGGCCATGCCCCCGGCCTTGGGCCGCAAGAGCCGCTGGAAGGGCGACTCCTGGCGGGCGTGCTTTTCCGGGGTGAAGCGGGTGCCCTCGGCGAAGTTCATGACCGACACTGGGGTCTTGACGAACTTCATGCAGGCCTTCTTCGTGGTTTCCAGGTCCTGGCCCGCCAGGTGGGGGTTCTTTTTCAAAAAGGCCTGGGAATAGCGCTTCATGAAGGGGAAATCCAGGGCCCACCAGGCGAGCCCCAGAAGGGGCACCCAGATGAGTTCCTTCTTGATGAAAAATTTCAGAAAGGGAATCTTCCGGTAAAACACGCTTTGGAGCACCAGGATGTCGGTCCAGGACTGGTGGTTGGACACCACCAGGTACCACTGATCCATCTCCAGGCCTTCCAGGCCCTCCACGTCCCAGGTGACCTTGTTCACCAGGCGCGTGTTCACCCGGTTCATCCCCACCCAGCCGGCGGCTATGCGCTGGAGGGCCCTGCTGCACAGGCTCCTCCAACCCTCCACGGGCACCACGATCTTGAAGACGGACACCAGCATGATCAGGGTGAAAATGATTGCCGTGTTCAGGAAATACAGGGTGACCAGGATGCATCCCCGCACCGTGGGGGGAAGAAAGGACAGCATGGCGACCTCCGGGCCTCCGTATGGGTTCCAGAAAAAAATAAGACGCAAGACCCTGCTTTTCAGGGTCCGGCCCCTATTTCCCGAGGCATTCCGTAGCATTGCCGGGGACGGGCGAGGCGATTTTTCGCGGGTTTTACGATTCTTTTACAATAGGCGGCCGGGAAACGGAATGGCAGGCCGGAGAACGGCCGTCCCCCCCCGGCGCCAGGGAGGGACGGCTGTTCCATGTTCTACCGGGCCGCCATGCGGATGGCGGCGTCCAGGCGGATGGTCTCGCCGTTGATCATGACGTTTTCCAGGATGTGGGCGGTCAAGCGGGCGTATTCGTCGGGTTTGCCCAGGCGCTTGGGAAAGGGCATCATCTGGGCCAGGGACTCCCGGGCCTTTTCCGGCAGACCCAGGAGCATGGGGGTCTCGAACAGGCCCGGGGCGATGGTCACCACCCGGATGCCGTAGTCCGCGAACTCCCGGGCCACGGGCAGGGTCAGCCCGGCCACGGCGGCCTTGGAGGCCGTGTAGGCGGCCTGGCCCACCTGTCCCTCGAAGGCGGCCACCGAGGCCGTGTTGATGATGACCCCCTTCTCGCCGTCGGGCCCGGGCTCGTTGTTCATCATCTTTGCCGCCGCCAGGCGGATGACGTTCATGGTGCCGAAGAGGTTGATGGCGACCACCCGCTCGAAAACCGCCATGGGCAGCGGGCCGCGCTTGCTCAACACCTTGCCCGGGGTGGCCACCCCCGCGCAGTTCACGGCCGCGTGGACTCCGCCGAAGGCGGCCACCGCCTGGTCCACGGCTGCGGCCACGGAAGCCTCGTCCGTGACGTCCGTCTTGAGGAACAGGGCGTTTTTCCCGATTTCAGCCGCCACCTGGGGGCCGCGTTTTTCATCCATGTCCAGGATGGCCACCTTGGCCCCCATGGACGCCAGATGCCGCGCCGTGGCCTCCCCCAGCCCGGAGGCCCCGCCGGTGATGAGAACGGATTTTCCTGAAATATCCATGACTTTTCCTTTCGTTGAAGGGGTGGAAGAACGATACGAAATTTTGGGTTCGGAGCGGTTGCCGGAAAAATCCCCCCTGCCCCCTTCATTCCCTGGAAGGTTGCGGGATGAATCCATACCGCACGGATTGTCCAACGAATCCCCCCGCCCTCCTTTGAAAAAAGGGGGAGTCCGGCTTGGGCTGTTTTTCCGGGAAACGGCATTTCCGGCAGCCTGTTAGCCCGGGTTAATCCACTTCCAGCAGCAGGGGGTCCATCTCCGCCAGCACCTGGTTCAGGAGATGGAGGATCTGGCTTTCCCGGGCCAGGATGAGGATCTGGGCCCCCACCTTGCGCCGGACCTCCGGCGTGACCCGGCGCAGCAGGTAGCGTACCACGGGCACCAGGGAGGGCATCACGGAAAAACGGGTGTACCCCAGGGCGGCCAGGGCGAGCGCTCCGGCCGGGGATGAGGCCATCTCGCCGCAGACGGTGATCTCCTTGCCCAGGTCCTGGCAAAGCCCGCACAACTCGTGGAGAAACCGCAGCACCGAGGGGTGGAGGGCGCTGTACAGGTGCCCCACCAGGGTGGAGTTCCGGTCCACGGCCAAAAGGTACTGGATGAGGTCGTTGGTGCCCACGGACACGAAGTCGATGAGGTCCGCGTAGTCGGTGAGCTGGTACACGATGCCCGGGACCTCGGCCATGATTCCCAGGGGCGGGCGCTCGGCCAGGGGCATGCCCAGGCGGCCCGCCTCTTCGTCCAGGATCTGGGCCGCGGTCTCCACCTCCCACAGGCGGCTCACCATGGGCAGGAGAATGCGGAACCGTCCACCCCGCTGGGCAGCCACCAGGATGGCCCGGATCTGGTCCCGGAAAAGCTCCGGATACTCCATGGAGAACCGGATGCTGCGAAGGCCCAGGAGGGGGTTCTCCTCGTGGGGGAAGCGGAAGTAGGGCAAAAGCTTGTCCGCGCCGATGTCCAGCGTCCGCACCGTGACATGGCCCGGAAACTCCCGGCCCACTTCCTCGTAGATCCTGGCCTGTTCCTCGGGGGCGGGCCACTGGGAAAACCGCATGAAGGTGAACTCCGTGCGGAAGAGCCCCACATCGGCAACCTGGTACTCCCGGGCCAGGGCCACGTCCGCGGGAAATCCCACGTTGGCGTTCACGGCAAATTCGCCGCCGGCCTTTTCCTCCGTGGCCTCCTTTTTCATGAGGGCCCGGATTTCGGTCTGGCGGCGGGTGGCCTGGCGGTACTCAGCCACCAGGGCCTCGTCCGGGTCCGTGAACAAAAACCCGGTCTTGCCGTCCACCAGGACCCTCTGCCCCGGGGCCAGGAGCGAACCCGCGTTCTCCACGCCCACCACGGCGGGGATGCCCAGGCTTTTCGCCAGGATGGCCGTGTGGGAGGTCTCTCCTCCCATCTCGGTGACCACGGCGGCCGGGGGGTGGCTTCCCAGGCGGGCCAGGTAGGCGGGACCCAGGTCCCGGGCCACCACCACCTCGCCCCGGGCGTGGACCGCCTGGGGCTTGTGGTCCTCGCCCTCGGACAACAGGGCGTTGAGCACCCGTTCGCCGATCTCCCGGATGTCCCCCACCCGGTCCCTGAGCATGGCGGAACCGTGCTGCTCGAACTGGGCCACGATGGATTCCACCCCCCGCACCACAGCGGCCTCGGCCGGGAGGTTTTTTTCTTTGATGAGCCCCAGGATGGCATCCCGGAAGCTCTTGTCCCGGGCGATGAAGAGGTGGGCCTGGAAGATGGCCATTTCCGACCGGGTGAACACGGCCTTGGTCTCCAGGTCCTTGATAAGGGCGGTCAGTTCCTTCTCCGTCCGGGCCAGGGCGGCTTTGGCCCTTTTCAGTTCCTCCACCACCCCCCGGGACGTAAATCGGTCCAGGGACACTTCCTGGAACAGCCCCCGGTACTGGAAAACGGGCCCCACGGCAAAGCCCGGGGACACGCCTTTGCCCTGGAAGGTCCGGGGAGCGGTGCCCCGGACCGGGGCCTTGAGCCTCTCCAGGCGGTCCGCCACCTCCAGAAGGCCGGCCAGGCGGCTGG
>JAHJUF010000142.1 GCA_018829095.1 Pseudomonadota bacterium
CCAGGACCACGGCTACGGCAAGACCCATGGGCTCTCGGCCCGGGAGATGTTCGGGGGTCTCCACCGGGTGGGCATCGCCACCACAGGGGCCTGGATGGTGGGTTTTGACTTCCAGAACCGCGAAAACATCACCGAGGACCTGGAGGACTTCATCGCCCTCAACCCGTGCCTCCAGCAGCTGACCCGGGTGTGCCCCTTCCCGGGGACGCCCATGTGGAAGGAAATGAAAAAGCAGGGCCGCATCCCCGACGATGTGGACTGGAAGTCCATCAGCTTCTACGGCGGCGGGGGCCTGGAGCCCGCGAACTTCAACGACCACGAGGTCATGGCCCTCATCGAGGAGGGGTACAAAAAACTCTACCACACTCATGGAGCTAGCCTGGCCCGCATCATGGAAGTCAACATGATGGGCTATGAGTACTGCATGGAAAACCGCGGGAAGAACCCCTACATGGAGGACCGGGCCGTCTACAACAAGAGGCTCTGCCTCACCATGTTCCCCCTCCTCAAACCCATGGAAATCTACGCGCCCAACAACATCGTCCGCAGACGGATGAAGGGCTTGGCGCGGGAGTACATCCGCCTGTTCGGCCCTCCCTCCAGTTTCCAGAAAAACATGGAAAGGGCCATGACGGGCATCTCCGGGCTCAACCGTTTCCTGGACGTCCTCTATCCCCGGGATAATGAAATCACCAAGGAGGCCTACAAGAAGTACGTGTATGAGAAACCGGCGCCGGCCTGGCCGGAATGCCCCTACGCGGTGTCCCACCCCCACCGCACCTGGAGATTTTCCGCCAAGCGGCAGATGATAGGCGGGCTCCGGAGCCTGCTCATGGACGCCGACCGCGCCGGGGGCGCCTGGGACCACATCGTCCGGGGCCTCCCCCAGGACGAAGCCATGAAGCGGGGGCTGTATTTCTTCTTCCTGTGAACCCGTGCCGGCCGGAGGAGGCGGATGCCATGAGGGAAAAGGACAGACCCCTGGAAAAGCAACGGAAGGAGCTTTCAGGCGTGCGCGTGGCCTACACGGACATGGGCCGGGGGGAACCCATCGTGCTGGTCCACGGCATCCCCACCTCGAGCTACCTGTGGCGTAACGTGATCCGGGCCCTTTTGCCGGATTTCCGGCTCATCGCCCCGGACCTCATGGGGCTGGGCGACACGGAAACGCCTCTGGACCACCGCTACGACATGGAGGCCCAGGCCGACAAGATCCTGGAACTCTGCGACCACCTGGGCCTGGATGTCTTCACCCTGGTCTGCCACGACCAGGGCGGGGCGGCGGCCCAGTGGCTGGCCATGCACCACCCCCACCGCATCCGGCGGTTCGTCCTCACCAACTGCGTCTGCTACGACAACTGGCCCGTGCCCCTGGTGTCGTTCATGATGGACACCCTGCGCAGCCCCTTCCTGGCCCGGCTCCAGCACTCAATGAGGCTCGCGCCCCTGTGGGGCCGTTCGCCCATGGGCATGCGCCTGGGGGTGTACGACAAAAAAGCCCTGAGCGATTTCGCCATCAACGAGTATTTGAAATTCGGCGTCCAGGACCGCCACCGCTTCGAACAGTTCCGGAGATTCGCCCTGGCCGGCGACAGCCGCTACACCCGGGAGGCGGCCAGGCGCTTCGCCCGGTTCGACCGGCCCACCATGGTGCTCTGGGCCGGAAACGACCGATTCCTGAGCCCCAGCTGGGGCTGGCGGCTCTACCAGGACATCGCGGGCGCCCGGAGTTTCGCCATCCTCCCCTTTGCCGGGCATTTCTTTCAGGAGGAAAAGCCCGACCTCGCCGCCAGCCACATCCGGCGGTTCATGAACGAAACCGCCTGACCGGCCGGAACCCGGCGGGGATTTGCCTTACGGGCCGGAAACGTGTAGGTTTTTCCGGTAATGGGAACAGAGCCGGGAAAGGTTGAAGTTCCGGCCCGGACAATCCCCCTGCCAAACCCCAAAGGAGCGCCAGGTCATCCAGCCGAAAATGGCTTCCAAACCCCGAATCCGCCTCCGCGCCAAAATCCTTTACGCGATCATCCTGGTCATCACCGTGGCGGGGGCGCTCGTTCTGGCCGACCGGTACCTGCTCCTCCTTTTTTCCCAAACCCCGGACCGCGAGACCTTCCTCATGGGGATCTACGCGAGACCCGACACCTGGGAAGACGACGTCCGGATCAACTCCATGGGTTTTGCCGAGGATGTCCTGAGCCCGGAAAAACCCCCCGGAACCCTGCGCGTTCTCTGTCTGGGAGGCTCGGCCTTCTTCAACCGGAACATGGCGACCCGCCTCAAGAGGAAACTCCAGGAACAGACCGATGCCCCGGTGGAAGTCCTGGGAGGGGCCCTCCGGACCCACAACACCCGCAGCAGCCTCATCAAATACGCCCTTCTCGCCAAGTACGACTTCGATTACGTATTCATCTATCACGGCATAAACGATGTCGCGGCCAACCATGTGCCACCGGAATATTTCCGGGACGATTATTCCCACTTCAACGCCTGGTACGTCCGGGGCGGGCTGCTGGAACACAGCGTCATCGCCCGGGTTTTGTACGACCGTTTTTGTTATGAGACGCCTGTCAGAAAATATCAGGGCAGCGGATTTGCCTCCAGGGGAACCTTTTACCGGAACATCTCCCTTCTGGTGGACGCCGTCAGGAGCAACGGTTCCATTCCGGTCATCATGACTTTTGCCTACAACCTCCCGGAAAACTATACCCACGAGGGATTTCTGGAATCGACGGTCGGATATTTCAACCCGGAGCACTATGATGCCTGGCCGGTGGAATTATGGGGTGATCCCGAATATGTGAAGCAATGCCTGGATTTTCACAACGACGCCATTCGCCGGATCGCCAGGGGAAAGAACGTGCCTTTCATCGACGTGGAAGCGCTTATGGGAAAGGATCTTTACTGGTTCGGCGATGTCTGCCATTTCAGCGAACCCGGAACGGAGAGGTTCCTCCAGGGCCTGGCGGATTTTTGGGGCAGGCGGTGAACCAGGCGGAAAGGGAAAAGGATGCGAGGCGCGATGCGGCTGCCGGACCTTCCCGGGAAGCGGCATCCGTTCCGTCCGTTTCCCAAAAACCAGGGAAGCCAGGATTACGCCCCGCTATTTGAAACGAAAAAACGCTAAACAAAAAAAGAAATCCCCCCTGCCCCCCTTTTTCAAAGGGGGGAACCCGCATCGGGACTTGCTCGCCCAAGACCTCCTCTTGTGCATGGTCCGCCTGTTTCGTGAAACAGCCCCTAACAGGAATTTTGACAACCTCCCTATCCCGCGTAATTTGCGGTTTCCTTGCCCCTGCCCCGGACCCTGCGCGCCAGGGCCAGGAGGGCGACGGAGAGGAAGAGGGGCCAGTCGCCCAGGCGGGTGTAGGGGCTTTGGGCGTCCAGCATTTGTATGCGGCCCTGGATCCGGGCGGGCTGGAACAGGGGGGTTTGAGCCTGGACCTCGCCCGTGGGGGAGATGATGGCCGAGATGCCCGAGACCGAGGCGCGGATCATCCACCGGCGGTTCTCCACGGCCCGGAGGCGGGCGGCGGCGAGCTGCACCCAGGGCATGGCCGAGTCGCCGAACCAGGCGTCGTTGGACAGGTTCACCAGAAGATGCCCCCCTTCCCGCACGGACCGGCGCACATGGTCCGGGTACAGGATCTCCAGGCAGATCCCC
>JAHJUF010000143.1 GCA_018829095.1 Pseudomonadota bacterium
CCGTACTGATGCGCATAAAGCACTCGCCCGTTGCGAAGCCTGATCGTTTTTGTGAAGATCACTTCGCCTTCGGGCTCGTCGGTAAAAAGTTGCATCTGTTTCATCGCCGCCTCTCCTTTCTACCGAGAGGCCCCTCAAGTTTCTCTTGACAGTTGCGATCCGTCGCGAATAAAATGCAAGCGAGAAGTCCGAAGCATCTGCTTACAATACGTTCGCTAAACTGAATCGACTGACCCCATATTTTATGGGGGCGGTGCCCGACCAATATTCGAGGGGCCTCTCGGTCCTGGAAAAATATAGGTCAGGCCCAGAATGCACGATGCCTCCGAGCCTTGCTCAAAGACCAAGGCATTGTGCAAAGGAGACGAGCCGTTTTTTTGGCGGTTGCAGCCGCTGAGAAAACGGCTCTCTTTTTTCTTATAATCTTATTTCACAAAAATTGAAGGAAGTCAAGGGAAACCACTCTTTGTTGGGGGAGAACCCATTAAGACCACAACAGAATGTGCCTAAATAGGACCGAGAAAAAGGCGAAAAAATATCAATCATAAAAACAGCAACGTTCAATATCTTTATAACGATATATAATCATTGGAAAATCAAGGGCCCATCCGCCGTGAAGGCCGCTATGCGTCACCGGCAACCCACCCGTTTTGAGTGCCTCGGCAACTATTTGATAGGATCACCATCAGAGTTAGAATGACCGATCAAATTCACCGAATGATTAAAATGCTTGATGGCAATGGCCCCGTAGAAAAACACATTCTTCTTTTGAAACTTAATGAGGCATTGGGAAATGCTCCAAATTTTTGTAATAAACCAGCCGGGTAGGTTGGTCCAACCAACGGGCGGCACGGCAAATGGTTTTTGAATCCATTGGGTTTTTGTTGGTTGTGGCGTTCCGCCCGGTTTGTTGGGCCGCGCTTCGCTTGGCCCAACCTACGGAACTACGGAACTACGGAACTGAAAATAGCGGATGAAGGGAGCAAGGTCATGAGTAATGCACCGGTTATCATACTCGAAGGATCGTGGTGGAGTAATCATGAGGTCCCTTTGATTCTTCCCTATTTCACTGCACTCGCTTCCAGTCATCGCGAAATTGAATTGAGCCACAGAACAATAAGAAACGCTGGCGATATCGCTTACTACGTATCACGCATTTCAAAAAATGCTGGAGCCATGCTTTACTTTGCATGTCACGGCACTGAGTTGAATCTCGTTCCGGCTGACGGGCGATCACCAATCAAATACGACGTGCTGCTTAAAGCGCTAGAAAAAGCGAAAGAGGGTGCTGTATCCTTTGTCCATTTTGGCTGCTGCGAAATGGTTCAAGCAAAGGATCGCCGCCAAAGTCATCAGAAAATCCTCGATTCCTGCGGTGCAAAATGGGCTTCTGGCTATACCAAATCTGTGGACTGGCTCCAGTCTGCGTTCCTTGACCTGGCCCTCGTTTCTGAAGTTTTCGTGCCTGATCACAAGGCCTCCGATGGCCGTAAAGCGCCCTTAAAAAAGCAGGCAGGCAACTTCGTAAAGATGTATGAGCAGCTTGCCCGCGAACTCGGATTTAGTGCCTTATCGACGGTTTCCTCTGGCTCATTGCTTTTTCCAGAACGCCTACATCCATGATGCCCAACTCGTCGTTTCGATTTGCGGATGACCCCGGCAACCAGCCCGGTAGGCTGGGCCAACCAACGGGCGGCCCAACAACTGGTTTTTGAATCCATTTTGTGTTTGCACCCGTAGGGGCGGTTCGCGAAGCGCCCCTACAACCCTGCCTGGGAGCGGATGACGGGCACCTCCGGGCGGATTTCGGCTTGACCGGAAAGTGGGTATCCATCTCATCGGCGTAATCGGCGGTTTCTTTCTCTTTTATATAGGAGCCTCGCATCATCATGCCCCATACCAAGATCATCGCCACCATCGGCCCTTCCAGCGAGTCCGAGGAAATCCTGCGGGCCCTGATCTCCGAGGGTTTGTCCGTGATGCGGCTGAACTTCGCCCACGGCAGCCACGAGGAGCACGCGGCCAAGATCCGCCTGGTCCGGGAGCTTTCCGCCGAGATGGGATATCCCGTGGCCATCCTCCAGGACCTGGGGGGGCCCAAGGTCCGGGTCTGCGACCTGCCCGAGGGGGGCATCCGGCTCATCGCCGGCCAGGAGTTCATCCTGGACACGGATGAGAGCATGGGGGACGAGCGGCGGGTCTGCACCACCTACCCGGATCTGGCCTCCGAGGTGGAGCCCGGGGACCCCATCCTCCTGGCCGACGGCATGCTGGAGGTGGAAGTGGCGTCCGTGGAAGGGAGGCGCATCCGCTGCCGGGTGGTCACCGGCGGCATCCTCACCTCCAACAAGGGCATCAATCTGCCCACCCGAACCCTCCACACCCCCGCTCTCACGGAAAAGGACCGGGAGGACCTGGCCTTTGGCCTGGCCCATGGCGTGGACTACGTGGGCATTTCCTTTGTGCGGAATGCGGCGGACGTGCTGGGGATCAAGGAGGCCATGGGAGCAAACCCCGTGCCGGTCATCGCCAAGATCGAGAAGCACGAGGCCGTGGACAACATCGACGAGATTCTGGAAGTGGCCGACGCTATCATGGTGGCCCGGGGGGACCTGGGGGTGGAGATCCCCCTGGAAACCGTGCCCGAGGTCCAGAAGATGCTGATCCGCAAGGCCAACGCCAAGGGCAAGCCCGTCATCACCGCCACCCAGATGCTCCGGTCCATGGTGGACTCTCCCCGGCCCACCCGGGCCGAGGCCACGGACGTGGCCAACGCGGTCTTAGACGGCACGGACGCGGTCATGCTCTCCGAGGAGACGGCCTCCGGGTCCTATCCCGTGGCCGCGGTGCGGTACATGTCCCGCATCGCCCACCACGCGGAGGACGAGGCCAGCATGGGGCGCTTCCTGGAGTCCGTCATGCCGGAAAAGGACGTGTCCGAATCCGTGGCCCACGCCTCCTGCGTCCTGGCCCGGCACCTGGGGGCCTCGGCCATCGTGGCCAGCACGGTTTCAGGCCAGACCGCCCGGCACATCAGCCGCTTCCGGCCCCATACCCCCATCCTGGCCCTGTCCCCCAGCCTCCGGACCATCCGCCAGCTCACCCTCTACTGGGGTTGCGTGCCCATTATGGTGCCGCCTCCCGAGGACGCGGACGACCTCATCGAGACCTCGGCCCAGATGGCCCTGGCCAGCGGCATCGTCTCCCGGGGCGATCTCATCATCATCACCGCCGGCCACCCCGTGGGCGGCGCGGGCACCACCAACATGCTGCGGGTCAAAACGTTGGAATAGGGCCGGAACCGCTTGTCCGCACAGGGTTGCCCGGGCCTGGGAGACCTGATCGGGTTTGCAGCGGCCCCGGCGTTTGCCGGGCCGCTTGCGGGTGGCAACCTTTTTTCGCTCCGCGCCCCGGCAACCTGATAGCCCGGATTATTCACGAGCTCGCCCGAAGAGTGAAAAATTTCGCCAATGTCAGAATTCCGAAAAAACAGACGGTAACTTCGCCAAACACTCAAATTGCCTGTTAACCGTCCGAACGCATCAAAAATATTTTGTTCGGCGAGATTTTTCATGAATAATCCTTGAGAGATACGGCAGCCGTTCCTAAAAAGCTTTCCCGCGCATCACCTGGCGGACCGCTATATCGTAAAAGAGATCAGGAAAAATGCAACGAGGGAAAAACCGATCAAAAGCAGTAGGATGCGAATGCCATCCAGGACGGTGGCCATCCTTGGGTCGCTTGAGGTTTTGAACATCATCACGACCCACAGGACACTTGACGCCCCGAGGCACAAAACCCCCAAGCCCAGCCAGGAAAAGAGGAAGTCCATCCCGGAAAAACCTCGTCCGTGAAAGAAAAACCGGAATTCTCAGCAGGTTGTCCATGCACCCATTGCCGGGGTGCCCGGGGCGAATCCCCCCTGCCCCCCTTTGGGAAAGGGGGGGCTTGCTTCGGGGCTTACGGGCGGGTTGCCCAGGATGCAGGTTTTCTTTGGGAAGGGGGTTTCCCCCAATTTCCCGCCTCAATCCCTCAAGCACCTCAGCTTGGCCAGGTCCTCGGCGTAGCCGTACAAGTGGAGTCCCTTGGATTCGACGATCATTTCTCCGTCGGCCACGCCCAGGGCTTCGGCCATGTATTCCTTCAGGTTTTGGATGCCGGCGAGGTTGGCCGGGAGGCCGCCCCATAGGTCCCAGGAACGGAAGTACACGAAAAAATGGAGTTTGCCGTCCTGGATGCGGGTGTCTATGGACCGCAGGCAGGGGGGGTCTTTCAGGGCGAGGTCCGAGGGGTGGGCCACCTGGAGGACCATCTGGTTGTTGCGGTGGCCGAAACGGCGGTAGGTGTCGATGATCCATTCGATCTGGTTGATGAAGATTTCGCCGTTTTCCTCGAACACGATGTTGCCGTCCGGTTTCCGCACGTCGGCGATCTCCGTGTTGTTCGCCCGCCACCAGGAAAGCTTGTCTCCCCGGATGGGGGCGCGGGTGAGGCGCTCGCCGTAGGTGTAGGACTCCCCGGGCTCCTTGTGGGGGGTCATGAGGTACTCCAGGTAGGAGCGCTCGTAGCCCGGGCCGCCGTAGATGTAGTCCTCCTCCACGGGGTTGGGGATGCCCAGGGCCGGGGGGATGTCCGGCAGGAGCGGCTTGGCCCCGGGATAGGTCACGTGACCGGTGAAGTAGTCGTATTCCAGGCGGGTCTGGCCCTCGTAGGAGCCCCGGTCGATGGTGAACCGGCTGCCGTGGTCCAGGATGTCGTGGACTGCCTGAAACCAGAGGTCCGGCAGGTCCCGGGCGCGGATGGAATGGATTTGCATGGGGTCTTTCCCGCTGGGTTGAAGTGAAGGGTTTTCCGGCACCATACCGCAAAATTCCGGCCCGGAAAAGCCCGGGCGTTCGGGAAAATCCTTGCCAAAATGGCCGCATTCGGTAGGATGCCCCGAGGATTCCATCGTCCCGAAAGGAGCGGTCCATGTACAAGTACCTGTTTTCACCCATCACCATCAACAAGCTCACCTTGAAGAACCGTATCGCCTATCCGTCCCTGGGGCTTTTGTACTCCTACGACGGCAAGCTGAACGACCGGTACGTGAACTTTTATCTGGAGCGGGCCGCCGGGGGCGCGGGGATCATCACCGTGGGGCCGGTGGGGGTGGACTTCCTCGGCAGCGGGCTGCTCTGCCTGTCCATCGCGGACGACTCGGCTGTGGAGCCCTTTTCCAAGCTGACCCAGGGCATGAAGGACGCGGGGACCAGCCCCTTTATCCAGCTTTTTCATGCGGGCCGGTACAGCCACCCCATCCTCATCAACAACGAGACCCCCATGGGGCCCAGCCCCGTGTACTCCCAATACACCAAGGTCACCCCCCGGGAGATGAACAAGGAGGACATCCGCACGGTGCAGAAGGCTTTTGCCGGCGGGGCAGCCCGGGCCCAAAGGGCCGGGTTCGACGGCGTCGAGATCATCGCCAGCGCGGGCTACCTCATCAGCCAGTTCCTTTCGCCGCTCACCAATCAGCGCACGGACGAGTATGGCGGGAGCTTCGAGAACCGGACGCGCTTCGCCGTGGAGACCATAAAGATGTGCCGGGAGGCCCTGGGCCCGGATCACGTGCTCACCATCCGCATGGCGGGCAACGACTTCGTGCCCGGCAGCAACACGGAGGAGGACGCGGCGGCCATCGCCCGGGTGTACGAGGATGCGGGCGTGGACGCCATCAACGTCACAGGCGGCTGGCATGAGACCAAGGTGCCCCAACTCCCCATGGACCTGCCCCGGGGGGGCTACGCCTTTTTGGCCTTGAACGTGAAGAAGGCCGTTTCCGTGCCCGTGTTCGCCTCCAACCGCATCGCCTCGCCCGAGGACGCCGAGCAGATCCTGGCCGACGGGTACGCGGACCTGGTGAACCTGGGCCGGGTGCTCATCGCGGACCCCGAATGGCCCATCAAGGCCCAGGAAGGCCGGGCGGACGAAATCCGGCCCTGCGTGGCCTGCAACCAGGGCTGCACGGACCGCGTTTTCACGGGCCAGCCCGTGTTCTGCGTGGGCAACCCCCGGGCGGGCTACGAGGCCGAGCGGGTGATCTCCGAGGTGTCCGTGCCCAAAAAGGTCCTGGTGGCCGGGGCCGGTCCCGGAGGCCTGGAGGCGGCGGTGACTGCGGCCCAGGCCGGGCACGACGTGTCCCTGTACGAGAAGGCCAGGGAGATCGGCGGCCAGCTCTGGCTCGCCGGGGCCCCCCCCCACAAGAACGATCTGTGGGAGTTCGTGCGCTACTACCGGGCCATGATCTACCGCACCAGCGTGAAGCTCCATCTGAACACCGAGGTCACTGCGGATCTCATCCGGTCCGAGGCCCCGGACCATGTCATCGTGGCCGAGGGGGCCGAGCCCCTGGTGCCGCCCATCCAGGGCGTGGATGACTCCTCGGTCATCGGGGCCTGGGAGGTGCTTTCGGAAAACCCCTTCCTGGGCAAGAACGTGGCCGTGGTGGGAGGCGGGTCCGTGGGCCTGGAGACGGCCATATTCGTGGCCCACAAGGGAGTCCTCAGCCCGGAGGTGGTCCACTTTCTCCTGGCCTATGAGGCCATGGACCCGGCCCGGATCCGGAAGCTCATGTTCTCGGGCTCCACCTCGGTCACCGTGTTCGAGATGCTGGACCGGGCGGGCAAGGACGTGGGCAAGAGCACCAAATGGGTGCTCTTTGACAACCTCCGGCGCTTCAAGGTGGACGTGAAGACCTCGACCCGGGTCCTTTCCATCGAGGACGGCGTGCTCACCTGGGAGAAGGACGGCAAGACCGGGAGCAAAAAATTCGACCAGGTGATCCTGGCCTCGGGGTCCCGGCCCAAGCAGACGCTCTCCAAGCTGGTGGAATCCCTTGGGGTTCCCTTTACCACCGTGGGCGACTGCCGGGGCATCGGCCGCATCCAGGACGCGGTGCACGGCGGATTCCTGGCGGCGCTGGCCCTTTCGTCTTGACAATCGGCCCAGGTACGGGTACATAAATTTTTTTCTGTCCCCGGACCAGTTTGCCGGGGGATCTTGTGTATTCAGGAGGAGATGCCATGTACGCGGTCATCCGCACCGGCGGAAAGCAATACCGGGTAACCCCCGGCGAGACCATCCGGGTGGAGAAGCTCGAAGGCGAGGTGGGAGGCGAGGTCCGGTTCGACGATGTGCTCCTGTTCTCGGACGGCCAGTCCCTGTCCGTGGGTCAGCCCCAGGTGGCCGACACGGCGGTGGTGGCCCGGATCATGGAGCAGGACAAGTATCGGAAGATCCTGATCTTCAAGTTCAAGCGCAGGAAGGGCTTTCGCAAGAAGAACGGCCATCGCCAGCCCTACACCGCCATCCGGGTGGAGCGCATCGAGGCCCCCACGGCCTAGCGCTTCCGGAGAAAAAGCCATCCAAACGGGGCTTGGGGGCGAAAACGCCGCCCTGTCCCGCCATAAGGAAAAGAGCCATGGCCCACAAGAAAGCGGGCGGAAGCACCAGGAACGGCCGGGACAGCCAGGGACAACGCCGGGGTGTCAAGAAGTTCGGCGGCGAGAACGTGCGGGCGGGCAACATCCTTGTTCGCCAGCTGGGCACCAAGTTCCATCCCGGAGACAACGTGGGCGTAGGACGGGACTACACCCTCTTCGCCCTCATTGACGGTCAGGTGGCCTTTGAGCGGCACGGCCGCGACCGGAAAAAAGTGAGCGTCCATCCGGCGTGAAATTCGTTGACGAGGTCACTCTGGTCGTAGCGTCAGGGCACGGTGGACCCGGCTGCGTCCATTTCCGGCGCGAGAAGTTCATCCCCAAAGGCGGCCCTGACGGCGGCGATGGGGGCCGGGGGGGCGACATCATCCTCAAGGCCACCCGTGGCCGCCGGACCTTGTTCCACTTCCGGTTCAAACGCCAGTTCGCCGCCCCAAAAGGACAGCCCGGCCGGGGCACTCACAAAACCGGCGCCTCGGGCTCGGATCTCGTCCTGGAGGTGCCCATGGGCACCGTGGTGCGGGACGCCGAGTCCGGCCGGATTCTGGTCGACCTCTCCGAGGACGGCCAGGTCTGGGTGGCGGCGGCCGGCGGCCAGGGAGGCAAGGGCAACCTCCACTTCAAGGGCCCTCTCCGCAGGACTCCCCGATTCGCCCAGCCCGGGATGCCGGGCGAGGAAAAAAACCTCAAGCTCGAACTGAAACTCCTGGCGGACTGCGGCCTTGTGGGCCTGCCCAATGCGGGCAAGTCCAGCCTGGTGGCCATGCTGTCCGCCGCCAAGCCCAAAGTCGCCAACTACCCCTTCACCACGCTGACCCCCACCCTGGGAGTGGCCTACCCCAATAACGCCGAACCCTTTGTGGTGGCCGATATTCCCGGGCTCATCGAGGGCGCCCACCAGGGTGCCGGCCTGGGCCACCGGTTCCTGCGTCACGTGGAGCGCACCCGCATCCTGGTCCACCTGGTGGACGCCGCAGACCTCCCGGAAGACGACCCCCTGGCCCCCTGGCGCGTCATCACCGGCGAGCTTTCCTCCTATGCCCAGACCCTGGCGGAAAAACCCTGCATCGTGGTATTGAATAAAATGGACGAGCCCGGGGCCCGGGAAAATGCGGACCGTTTCACCTCCGCCCCCGGAGCGCCTGAGCCGGTTTTCTTCATCAGCGCCCTGACTGGCCAGGGCGTGGAGGAACTGAAAAACGAGCTCGCCAAGCGGCTGGGATAGGGTGCCTTTTCGTTTTTTCTCCGTGCAATCTGTGGATGCTATTTTGCAATGACCCAATCATCCGAACAGACCCGGGAAATGGAAACCGAATCCGCCGGGGAATTGCGCGCGCAAGCTTTTGAGCGGGCCCGGCGGGTGGTGGTGAAGGTGGGCAGCGGCGTGCTAACAGGGCCATCGGGCTTAAACGCGGACGTGATCCGCTCCCTGGCCAGCCAGATTTCCGGGCTCATGGACAGTGGCCGCCAGGTGATCCTGGTGTCCTCCGGGGCCGTGGCCGCCGGCATACGGGCCCTGGGCCTCTCCCAACGGCCCGCCAGCATCCCCGAGCGCCAGGCCGTGGCCGCCGTGGGTCAGGCAGGCCTCATCTGGGAGTGGGAGAACGCTTTCGGCGAGTACGGGAAAAAGGTGGCCCAGGTGCTCCTGACCCGGGACGACCTTTCCAACCGCAAGCGCTACTTGAACGCCCGGAA
>JAHJUF010000144.1 GCA_018829095.1 Pseudomonadota bacterium
ACAGCCGCCGCCAGGTGGCCCGGGTCCAGCTCTTCAACAACTGGAGCCCCTGGATGGTGGCCCACCCGGGCAAAATCTGGCTCGGCGCCGAATACTTCACCGGCCCCGGCGACCCTTTGGAAAAAGCCCCGGACCAGGAAATCGCGGACATGGCCGCCGTCGAGCTTGCCGCCCTGGGCCTTCTGGGGAAAAGGGACGTGGCCGATTCCGTGGTGGTGCGCCAGAAAAACGCCTACCCCGCCTACTTCGCCCCCTTCCGCCAATTCCCCCTGGTCCGGCAATACCTGGACGCCATCGAAAACCTCTTCTGCATCGGCAGAAACGGCATGCACCGCTACAACAACATGGACCACTCCATGCTCACCGCCATGCTCGCCGTGGACGCCCTGGCCACAGGCTCCAGGGCCAAACACCCCATCTGGAACGCGGCGGCCTGAAGCCGAAAAAATAGGGAAGAGTGCGGGGGGAACCTTTTTTGAAAAAAGGGTTCCCCCCGCGCGCCCCTCCCAAAAACTTTTTGCCCTATCCAGCCATTTGTTGGGCCGTCCTTTGGTTGTCCCAACCAGGCTATTGTCCTTCGGACCCCGGCTCCCCGCCTGCGCGAGGACAGGCTCCGCCGTTTGGCTGGCAGGGTCCGGCGGGTTTTCACCGGGCTGTCACGCCTGGATTCCCAGCCGTTTCAGGACCTTTTTTCCGGGCTTTCCCTCCTTGTCCCATCCGCGCAACCGGTAGTACTTGGCGAGCATGACTTCCAACTGGATGGGCGGGGCGTTGTCTTCCCGCACCTCGTTCAATATCCTTTTGGGAAGGGTGTCGTCCTTTTTGCTCACGCCTTCCCGGACGTTCATGAGCCTTTCCAGGTTGAAGATGCGCTCCCCGATTTCATAGAACTGCCGCCTCTTGATTTTGCGGCCGAAAAGCCCGGCCAGGAGGTTGCAATAGTCCGACAGATCCGTGGTGCCCACGGCCAGGCCGGGAAACGTCTGCATGAAAAAGCTCAGGACCGGTTTGGGCGTGTATTGGTAAATCGGGTTTTGCTCCAAAAAGGGGTATTCGGTCTGGATGCAGAAAATCGCGGAATTGACGGCGTCCGTCAGGTCCTGCATGAATTGGACGAACTCGGCCTTGCCCTTGTTGTCGTGGGCGTTCAGGTAGGATTCCACCTCCACCGCGTGGGTGGAGCCGGAAAGATGGGAGGCGCCGGCATTGGCCGTGGCGTATCCCAGCCCCTGACCCACGCAGCCCCGGGGATCGTAGGCCGCCATTTCCAGGCCTTTGACGTGGATGGCGAAGTCTTCCCCACCGTATTTCCTGGCCATGCTGCGGACCCCTTCGGCCAGGTCATTCCCCAGGCCCCGGCGAAAGGCGATATCGTCCAGGATGGCGTCCACCGCCTCGGCATCGCCAAAGGAAAGCCCCGAATCCAGCAAGCCTTTTTCCGTCAACTCCATGGCAAAGCCCAGGGTGTTGCCGCAGCTTATGGTATCCATGCCCAGCCGGTTGAGCCGGTCATTGAAACCCGCGATTTTTACCAGATCGCCGATCAGAAGGTTGGACCCCATGAGGCAGATGGTCTCGTATTCGGGAGAGACCAGCTCCTGGCCGTTGAAGTTTCCCGTGCGGCTGCATTGGATGGGGCATCCCACGCAACCATGGTTCTTGAGAAAATGCCGGTCCCTCAAGGTCTCCGCGCAAATTTCCTCCCGCTTTTCAAAGGAGGCCCGGGAATAATTTCTCACCGGCATGATTGCGGTGGTCCCATAGGTGTTGACGTTCTGGGGCGTGCCCAGCTCCCGGAGCCGTTTGCCGGTGATCTCGTGGGCCTTGACCTTTTTTTGGGCAACCTGAACAGCCTTTTTGAAAAGGACCGGGTCTGCCGGACGGATTTTCGCGCTTCCTTTGGCTGAGATCCCTTTGAGGTTCTTGGAGCCCATGACCGCGCCCATGCCGCAGCGGCCCGCAACGCGCCTGCCGGAAAGCAGGACCGCATACCGGACAAGGTTTTCCCCGGCCGGGCCTGCGGCCAGCCAGTCGCCCCGGGCTTTGTTTTTCTCCTGGAACTCGTAGGTGTCCATGCCCCAGTTTTCGCCCGCCTCCTCAATGACCGCTTCCCCGTCATCCACACAGATCATGACCGGCTTTGGGGCCTTGCCCCGGACAAGTATCCCGTCAAAACCCGCCTTTTTGAGGGAGAGGCCAAAACGCCCCCCCACAAAGGAAGAGGCGAAAATCCCGGTCAACGGGGATTTGCTCACCACGCAGAAACGCCCGCCCGCAGGGGCCGGGGTTCCGGCTGCGGGTCCTGACATCACCGCCAAAAGATTTTCCGGGCCCAGGGGGTCCACTTCCGGTTTGATCCGGTCGAAAACCAGTTTCAAAGCCAGGCCCTTGCCGCCCAGATACAGACGCCGGTCCTCCTCGCTGACCTGGATCACGGAGATTTCGCCTGAGGTGAGGTCCACGTCCAGGACCCGGTTGTTCACGGCGGTGATCTCTTTCACATCCATCTCCATACCCCTCCCGGGTGTCACTGGCACCCCTTTAAGCTTTGGCGGCCGGGCAACTCGTTGCCTGGTTGCGAAGCACAGCAGGCCCTGGAAGCGAATAGGGCGGCAGGACGGTAAGCAAAACGCCTCGGCCCCTCCAGCGAATCCCCTCTGTCCCCCTTTGGGAAAGGGGGACAGGGAGCGGGGAAAGGGGGAGGCCCATGAGCAATCTCATTTTTTCCTTTGAAAGGAAAGGGCCAGGGGGATCAGGCGCTGGTACAGGGAGGGGAAGATCCGCTGGGAGAGGTCGAAGAGATAGGCATCCGGCCCCACCATAACCCGGCGTTTCCGTTTTTTTATCGCTTTTACGATGGTGTTGGCGGCCTGTCTGGGCGTGGTCCGGGCAGCCTTTTCAAAGACCTCAATGGCCTCGTTCTTGCTGCTTACCGGCGCGGCGGAGGATTTGAAGCGCGCCTTTCGGGCGATATTGGTCCTGATCCCGCCCGGATGCACGGAGGACACGGTCACGCCTGACCCGGCCAGCTCCTGGCCCAGGGCCTCGGTGAAACCGCGAATGGCGAACTTGCTGCAGTTATAGGCTCCCTGAGTGGGTATGGCCCAGAGGCCAAAGACGCTGGAGATGTTGACCACGTGGGCCGCATCGTTTTTCTTCAAATGGGGCAGAAAGGCCTTGGTGCCGTATACCATTCCCCAGAAATTGATATTGAACAGCCACTCAAAATCCTCGTATTCCATCTCCTCTATGGTGGCGGTGAGGGCCACGCCCGCGTTGTTGACCACAATCTGGACGCTTCCATGATCCTCGATGACCTTTGAGGCATACTCGTAAAAAGCCTCCTTGTCCGACACATCCAGCCTGGCGGCCGACACCTTGGCTCCGGCCTGCTTCACCTTCTGGACGGTTTCCTCCAAACCCTCCATATCCACATCGCTGATGGCCAGCTCGCATCCCTCTTGGGCCAGGAGGATGGCGGTTTCCCTCCCTATTCCCGAAGCCGCGCCCGTCACCACAGCAACTTTGCCTCTGATATCCCACATCCGCTTTCCTCCTGTTTGGTTCTTGCCTGGATAACTACCCCGCAGTTCGGCAGGCCGGGCGGCTCCTGGGCGGCGCGCAAGGCCCGCACGGCCTATCCCCTGTTTCCGTTTCCCGGATGAAGGGGGGGGGCTCATCCCCCCAGGGGGCGGCCTTCCTCTTCCAGGCGTTTTTTGATGTAGGTCCAGCCCGGGAGGATGTCCTCGGTGAGGTGCCCCACCAGGGGGGCGGCGACCGGGTAGCCCAGGTTGAACTCCAGGCCGCTCTTGAACAGGTTTTGCCGCAGGGAAAAGAGCACCGGGCCGGGCACGCCCAGGGCCATCTCATCGTCGCCGGTGTTGGAAAAGGCCCGGTCCCCCGCGCCGGGGATCACCACCTGGGGCTTGCCCGTGACGTGGGGCAAAAGCGCGCCCTTTATGCAGGATTCGGCGTAGCCGTTGAACGCGGAACGGCAGAGGTTCTTGCCGTCATAGGAAAGGGCCTGGATGGCGTGGGTGATCTGGCCCGGGTTGCCGTAGAAGAGCACCGAGTGGGGGACAAAGGGCGCGCGGGTGGCCGGGGCGGCCAAAAAGCCCCGGTGGGTCTGGATGATGGCCTGGATCTCCGGGCTCGCCACCTCGATAAACAGGCCCTGGACGCGGAGTTCCGCCGTGAGGTCCAAGCGCCACTTGTTCAGGATCTGGCTCTCGATGAGGTCGTCCAGGGGGAGCTTCACCCAGCCCTGGGCCAGGGTGCTGGCCAGGCAGAAGTTGTCCCGGGCGGTCATGGCCACGTTGCCCTTGTTCTTCCGGGCAAAAGTGAACGCCTGGCACAGGCTCCATTTCTGGCCCATGGCGCTGGGCTGCAAAAAACCGGCGGGGATCTCGTCATCGTCCGTGATGAACCGCACGGCCACCGGCGCGCTGGGCAGGCGCAGCCGGTCGTAAACCTCCCTGGCCGCTTCCCGGTATTCTTCCAGAGTCTTTTCCATGGGTTCCGTCCTTTTCGGGTAAAAGGTTTTTTTGTATTTGTGCGCCTTGCCGTTTAAGGCGGATCCCCCCCGCCCCCCCTTTGGAAAAGGGGGGGCGGCAGTCCCTCGGGAAAAGTTCGCGGCCGGGGCTCAGACCGGGTTGCCGATATGGCCGGGAGCCTTTTCCCGCGTGGCCCGGGAGAGCTTCCGGGCGTAGCACGCGCCTTGGACCAGGGAGCCGGGTTCCACGCCCAAATAGTGACGTTGGAACAGCCAGCCCGCGTGGGCCGCGTCCCGGAGTTTTTTTAGCCGGGAAATCCGGGGCATGTGCCGGTCCCGGAGCGCCCGGGCCTCCTCAAAAGTTTTCACCACCTGGGTCGCGCCCCCCGGCCCCGGGGC
>JAHJUF010000145.1 GCA_018829095.1 Pseudomonadota bacterium
CCGGGTTGTTGTCTTTCGTCGGCCGCCGGGCTCCCCCAAACGGGAACCCCGGTCGGGCCGCTTTGGCGGCCCCGGCAGGGCCGCCGGGTTCAGAATCTTGAACCAGGAAAAACCTGTTTGGGCTGAAAGCCTTGTCCAGCAAGGCTCTTGGCAATTTCCCCCAAAGTTCAAAATTTTGAACCCTGCTCCGGGCCGGCGAGGCTGATACAGCATAACCATATGAATTGTTTTTGTTTTCAGCCAATATTCAGTCCCGTGAACCCTTGTCCAGCCCGTACTTCTTGATCTTCTGGGAAAGCCCGCTTTTGGCGATGCCCAAAAGGTCCGCCGCGTGGGCCTGGACATTGCCGGACATGCGCAACGCCCGGATAATCATGGCCTTTTCCACCTCGGTCAGGGCGTCGGAGAGCTTGGCCGCGGCCGGGATGCCCTCCACGTGGAGGGTGTTCTTCACCGAGTCCCTGAACTCCCGGGGCAGGTCCGCCACGCCGATGTTCTGGCCGGAGCACAAAATGATGGCCCGCTCCATGACGTTCTCCAGTTCCCGGACGTTCCCGGGCCAGGCGTAATCCTCGAACAGGCGCTCCACCCCCGGCGTCACCCCCGCCACCGGAGGGCCTGCCCGCCGCAACCCCGAGAATTTCTTGATGAAGTGCTCCGCCAGGAGACGGATGTCCTCCCGCCGCCCCCGCAGGGGGGGAAGCTGGAGGGGGAGCACGTTCAGCCGGTAAAAGAGGTCTTCCCGGAAGCGCCCCCGGGCCATGAGTTCCCGAAGGTCCTGGTTGGTGGCCGCGATGAGCCGGATGTCCACGGAGATGGCCTTTTCCCCGCCCACCCGCTCGAAGACCTTCTCCTGGAGCACCCGCAAGAGCTTCACCTGGACCGCCGGGGTGATCTCGCCGATCTCGTCCAGGAACAGGGTGCCCCCGTCCGCCAGCTCAAAGCGCCCCTTCTTCTTGGATGCCGCGCCGGTAAACGCTCCCTTTTCGTGGCCGAAGAGCTCGCTTTCCAGCAGGCTCTCGGCCAGGGCTGCGGCCGAGACAGCCACAAAGGCGCGGTCCCGGCGGGGGCTGTTGAAGTGGATGGACTTGGCCACCAGTTCCTTGCCCGTGCCGGATTCCCCGGTGATGAGGACCGTGGCGTCCGTGGGGGCGACCTTTTGGATGGTATCGAACACCTCGGACATGGCCGGGCTCTTGCCCACGATGTTGCCAAAACTGTACCGGTCCCCCAATTCGTCGCGCAAAAGGCGGTTTTCCCGCACCACCCGGCGCAGGGCCAGGGCCTGCTTCACGAACAGGATGAGCTGCTGGTTCTGGAAGGGCTTCCAGATGTAGGAGTGGGCCCCCCGGTCCATGGCCTCCAGGCCCATCTCCACGGTGCCGTAGGCGGTCATGACGATAACCGGCAGGTCCGGGTCCAGGGCGCGGGCACGGGACATGAGCTCCACCCCGTCCATACCGGGCATCTTCATGTCCGTGACCAGGAGATCCAGGTCCGAGACCTCGATGATGCCCAGGGCCTCGGGGCCGGAGTTGGCCGTCAGGGTCTCGTAGCCCTCGTCCGTGAGGATCGCGGAGATGACCGGCGGGTAGTTCTTCTCATCGTCAACGATTAAGATCGTTTCCATGGCTCGTCATGGGGAGCTTGATCCGGACGCGTGCGCCGCCGGCCGGGGAGTTTTCCATCCACACCCGGCCCCCGTGGGCTTCCACCACGTTGCGCACCACGCAGAGTCCGAGACCGGTGCCCCGCTCCTTGGTGGTAAAAAAAGGGTTGAAGATCTTCTTCAGGTTGGCCTCGTCCACGCCGGGCCCCGAGTCCGTGACCGAGACCTCCAGGCTGTCCCCGTCGGAAAACAGGTCCACCACCATGTCCCCACCCCCGGGCATGGCCTGCATGGCGTTGATGAACACGTTCAGCAGGCACTGGTGGACCTGGTTGGCGTCGGCCTGGATGCCGGGGGTCTCGCCGTGGTGGTGCACGGTGACGCGGTGCCCCTCCTCGTCCAGCCGGGGCGCCAGGTGGACCAGGGTCTTTTTCAGGACCTCCTCCACCCGGGTCTCGGCCATGCGGGGGACCGGGGGCCGGGCGAAATCCAGGAAGTCCGTGATGATGTTGTTGAGCCGGGTGGACTCCTCGATGATGACGTCCGTGAGCCGGGTGGCGGCCGGGTCCTTGTCCCCGGCGCGTTTCTGCAAAAGCTCGGCCGTGCTCCGGATGATGCCCAGGGGGTTCCGGATCTCGTGGGACACCCCGGCGGTCATCTCCCCCAGGGAAGCCAGGCGCTCGGCCCGGGAAAGCTGCTCCTCCAGCTTCAGCCGCTCCTCGGCCCTGCGCCACAGGATGGCCTCCCCCCGCTGGACGTAGAAGCGGAGGATGAGGAACAGGAGCCCCATGATACCCGCGGATGAGGCCACGATGAGCAGCTGGAACCAGAAGATGGTCCGGTAGTCGGCGGACAGGTCCTGGGTGATCTCCACCACCCCCAGGAGGTGCCCGGAGACGTCCTCCAGGGGCTTTTCCGCGAACAGGGGGGAAAAGGTCCTCAGGCGGCTCTCGTCCGGGATGCCCATGAGGATGGCGAAAAAGGACCCGCTCTGGATGAGGCGGGAGGTGGTGCGGCCCTCCAGGGCCTGGACGTACTCCAGGCCCCCGGCCCCCTCCTTGCCCACCAGGTCCGGGTCAAAGCTGTAGGAGACGACGTTCTCCGTGTCGTAGAGGGAGACCCGGTCCACATTGAATCCGTGCAGCGTGCTCTTGATGACCCGGTCCATGCGGTCGTACTGGACCTCGTTGGAAAGGCGGATGCGGCCGAACTGGAGCGCGGTGGGCAGGACGAACTTGTGGAATATCTGGTGGTTCAGGTTGTTGGCCAGAAGCAGCGCGTAGGCCTCGCTTTTCTGCAACAGCACGGTCCGGGCCCGGTGGGTGATGATCATGGACAGAAGAAGCGTCCCGATGAAGATGACCACGAGGCTGACGAAGGTGAAGTTCTTCACCAGCTCGAAGGGCTTCACCGTGTCCCGGGAAAGGGTGGTCCGGATTTCGGCCAGCGCCTCCCTTTCGGCCCGGCGCCGGCCCGCCGCCAGCCAGGGGCGGAGCGCCCTAATTCGAGGGAAAGGGGACATTGGCCATGATCGTCTTGAGGTCATCGTCCATGAAGCGGATTCCCGCCCCGATGAAGTACGATTCCCGGCCCCGGTTGGAAAGGAAGTCGTCCACTCCGCCCAGGACGAACAAATGGCGGATGGGGGAGAACTCCACCTTGGCCTTCAGGTGGGGATCCCGGTCCGGGTCGAAGTCAAAGGCCTCAAAGGTGAGGGCCAAGCGGTCCCGGAAAAAGTGGTAATCCGCCCCCACGCCCCCGGTGGACTCGAAGATGCCGCCCCTCAAGGTCAGGTTGCCGAAACGCTTGGCGATCTGGGCGGTGAACTTGATGTCGTTTTCGTCCACCCTGGTCACCACCTGGCGGGTGGTGGCGGTCCCGTTGGTGACGGTGGTGATCTCCTCCACGTTTTCCACCCCCGCCGTGTCGTCCACCACGCCCAGGAGGTAGTACTTGTCCTCCCGGGGCTGGATGCGCACGGTGAGGTAGCTCTTGGTGTCGTTGTTCTCCCCCAGGTATTCCCCCGAATACTCCAGGTAGGTGCGGAACATGTCCGCCCGGCCCAGGTAGTCGTTCACGTTGGAAAGGGCGCTGTTCAACTGGTTGATGGTCTCGTCGTCGTTTATGAGCCGCCCCAGGGAGCCCTGGCCTTTGTTCAGGCGCCGGCTGATGTCCTCCCAGGATGTGAGGGTGTTGTTCAGGCTGTCCACGGTCTCGTTGTTCAGCTTGTTGGAAAGGTCCTCCAGGGAGGCCAGGACGCCGTTCAGCTTGTCGGCCGTCTCCGGGTTGTTCACCAGCTGGCCCAGGGTGCCCTGGCCGCTGTTGACCTTGTCGATGACCTCGGCCAGGGCGGCCAGGGTCCGGTCCAGGCGCGCCGAGGCGTCCCGGGCCGAGACCATGATTTCCCCCAGGTCGCCGCCGTGCTGGTCCCCCGCTTCCCGCAGGGTCCGGGAAAAAACGGCCAGGTTTTCCACAATCTCCCCGGCCTGGGCCGTGTTGGCCTGGACCGCGGCGTTCATGGCCTCGGCCATCTCCCGGAGGTTTTTCACGATGGAGGACAGGGACTCCCGGCCCTCCTCGCCTCCCATCACGCCGCCAAGGGTGTTGGTGACCCGGCGGATGTCCCGGGCGATCTTGCCCATCTCGGTCAGGAGTTCGTCCACATCCGTGGGGGTGGAGCTTTTCACGATACGTTCACCGGGCATGAGGCGGGGGGCGGACAGGGAGCCGGGCACCAGTTCCACGTACTTGTCCCCCAGAATGCCCTTGGTGCGGATGGTGGCCTCCGAGTCCCGGGTGAGGCGGATCTCCTTGCGGAGCACCAGGGCCACCCGGGCCTGGTTTCCGTCCAGGGTCACCCCGGCCACCCGGCCCACCTGGACCCCG
>JAHJUF010000146.1 GCA_018829095.1 Pseudomonadota bacterium
CAGGAAGAACTCCAGGTCCTGGAGCAGACTCAGGGCCTCCTTTTCCGTGGGGGCCACCACCAGGAGGCTGCGCCCGGCCCGGGCGAACAGCGAAGCCAGGAACCAGGCCCGGGAAGGCCCCGTCAAACCGGCGCACTCCACCACGCCCCGGCGAGCGAGGATGCGTTTTGAGGCGTCACCGAGGGGGCACGCCTGATGGGGGGCGACGGGTTCCAAGATGTTTCTCAAGTCCTTGCCATGATCGGCGGAGCGAAGGTAACCCACCCCCCCCGGCCTGTCAAACCCGCAGAGCCCGGCGGCTTTCCCGGGTCCGGACCTTCGGAGGCACCGGAAGCCGGCAAGCCCCGCGCACAATTCGCCCTCCGGACGGTTGAAAGCCCGCCTCGGGGCATGGTACATTTTTTGGGCTGAATCCTTGGCCGCCAGGCCCATCCAATCCCCTTCCCTCTTAGGAGACCGCCCTGCCCCTTTTCCCTAAATACGGCCCGGAGGCACCGGCCTCCGGCGGACCGAGCGCTCCGTGGGGGCGTCTTTCCGTCCTCCTGGTCCTCGTGGCGGCCGCCATCCTCCTCCAGGGATGCGCCCAGGGATTCGGAAGACTTCCCCCGAGCGGGCGCAAGGCCTTTGCCGAAGCCAACCGGGCCTACGAAGCCCAGGACATGGGAAATGCCCTCGTCCTGTATGACGCCCTGCTGGAAAAAAACCCCGATTTCGCCCCGGCCTACGTGAACCGGGCCCTGGTCCGGGCCCGCACCGGGGACCGGGAGGGCGCCCTGGAGGATCTCGACCGGGCCATCCGGGAAGACCCGGGACTGACGGACGCCTGGTACAACCGGGCCGCCATCCTGGACGACCTGGGGGAATACCGGAAGGCCATCGCCGACTACACCCGGGCCGCCGAACTCAGGAAAGACCTGTTCCAGGCCTATTACAACCGGGGCAACGCCTGGTACCGCCTGGGGGAACCAGACCGGGCCATCGAGGACTACACCCGGGTGCTGGCCGCCAACCCCGGGTATGCCATGGCTTACTACAACCGGGGCACGGCGTATTCCCAGAAAGGAGACGACACCCAGGCCCTGGCCGACTACGACCGGGCCATCGCCCTGGCTCCCGGCCTGGGCATGGCCTACGTGAACCGGGGCTCCATCTGGCTGGAAAAAGGGGATCTCCAAAAGGCCCTGTCCGATTCCAACCAGGCTGTGGAGCTTTCCCCGGAAGACCCCTGGGCCTTTCACAACCGGGCCATTGCCCGGCGTTTCACCGGAGATTATCCAGGCAGCCTGGAGGACGCCACCCGGGCTGTGGAGCTTTCTCCTGAACTCGCCGAAGCCTGGTACAGCCGGGGCCTTGCCCTTGCCCTCATGAACCGCCGGGAAGAGGCCCTGGCCGATTTCGACCGGGTTCTTTCCCTGGACCCCGAAAACATCGAGGCAAGCCTGGCAAGGGGAAACGCCCTCACCTTCCTGGGACGCCCCACCGAGGCCTTGATGGATTACGCCCGGGTTCTGGACGCGCACCCGGGCCTGCCCGAGGCCCTGAAGCAGCAGGGGAGGGCCCTGGCCCTGGCCGGAGTCCCGGAGGCGGCCTTGAAAAGCCTGGAGGAATCCCGGGAGGCCCGGCCCAAAGATCCTGAAACCTGGCTCTTCACGGGTCAGGTCCTCCATGCCCGGGAAGACTGGGCCGGCGCCCTGGCGAATTACCGGAAGGCCGTGGAATTGGACCCCAACATGGCCAAGGCCTGGAACAATCTGGCCTGGATATTGGCCGCTTGCCCGGACCCCGCCTTCCGGGACCCGGCTGAGGCCGTGCGGATGGCCCAGAGGGCCGTGGAGATCGAGCCTTATTTTATCTATGTGGACACCCTGGCTGCGGCCCTGGCCGCTACGGGGCGGTTTTCCGATGCCGAGGAGGCCCAACGGAAGGCCCTCCTCCTGGCCGCCACCCGGGACTCGGCCTTTGCCACCCACCAAATGCGGGAGGAAATGCGCCAAAGGCTTGCCGCCTACGCCCAGGGACTCCCCAACCTGAATGCACCCCGAGGAAAGAACCCATGAATCGAAAAAAATCGAAAAAGCCGTCCCCAAGGTCAAACGGCCGGAACCTCCCCTCTCCGGGCCCGGCCTGGCTGGTCCACGTCTATTCCACCCTGGCGATCCTCGGAATCGCCCTGCCTTGGTATTTCAACATCCAGGCCTTTTCCGGGGGCATGAACATGGTGAAATTCTTCGAGGGGGCCTTCCAGAACCCGGCAGCAGCATCCATCGCCGTGGACATCACCGTGGCCTGCGCGGCTTTCTTCTTCTGGCTGTTCATCGAAGCCCGGCGCGTGGGCGTGGCCCG
>JAHJUF010000147.1 GCA_018829095.1 Pseudomonadota bacterium
CGGGCCACCTGTTCCGGCGGGGCTTCGGCCAGGATGCCTGGGCAGGAGCGGGCCATGGCGGACCAGTTGCCCGGGTCCGTGAGCACGGCCGGGAGAAAGGGCCAGCGGCGGCACATGGCGGGCTTGACCGGATGGATGGAGCAATTGCCCTCGAAGAAGGCGCAGAATCCGTCCTCTTTCTGGGCCAGGACCGGCCGCCCGCCGGAGTCGGCGCAGTGGCGCGAAACGAATCCGGCGGGGTCCTGGCCCAGAAACCGGGCGATGGCCAGGATGTCGGCCTCGGTGACGTAGGTGCCGCCGTAGCCGCGACAACATTGGCCGCACTGGGTGCAGGAAAAGACCTGGCCGCGGGGGTCGGGGGAATGGTGCATGGGAGCCTTACAGCTCCTGGCGGTTGTCAATGGCCCGGCGCAGGGTGAGGCCGTCCATGTATTTGAGGTCCCCGCCCACGGGGATGCCCGTGGCGATGCGGGTGACCCGTGCCCGGCCCGAAAGCTTCTCCCGGATGAAGGCCGCGGTTGCCTCGCCTTCCACACTGGGAGACACAGCCACCAGGACCTCGGAAACCTCGCCGGAATCCACCCGGGCGAAGAGTTCCCTCAGGCGCAGGTCCGTTGGCCCCACGCCGTTCATGGGGGACAGGATGCCCCCTAAGACGTGGTACCGGCCCGAGACAGCCCCGGACCGCTCCAGAGCCACCAGGTCCGACGGCTGCTCCACCACGCAGGCCACCCCCGTGTTCCGGTCGGGCTTGGCGCAGACCGGGCAAAGCTCGGCATCGGCCAGGCCGAAGCACAGGGAGCAGAGGCGCATGGCCGTCCGGGCGTCCCGGATGCTGTCCGCGAGGTTCTCGGCCTGGACCCGGGGGGAGCGCAGGAGGTGCATGGCCAGGCGCTCGGCCGTCTTCTCGCCGATGCCCGGCAGCCGGGAAAGCTCTCGGATCAGGCGCACCAGGGTGGGGGGATAGAGGCTCATGGGGTTGTCCTCAGGGTCCTCGCCTAGGAAAAACCAAGGGAAAAAGCCCCCCTTTTTCAAAGGGGGGTTGGGGGGATTCGTCCCGGCGGGCCGGGTGGTGGGTTATCCCCGCCTTCCGGTCTCAAGATCGCGGTTTTGGGCAGCCAAATGAGCAGGCTGTTCAAAAACGCGATATGCAAGTCACCCCACCCGGCCTTCGGCCGTGCGGGGACCCCGACGGCGCGCGAGCCGGGAAAGGGCGAGGCGTACTTTTGTACGTTGAGCCCTTTCCCGGTGAAGCGCAACGCCGCAGATCGCGGTTTTGGGCAGCCTGCTAGAAGCCCATGCCTGGGAGGTTCATACCACCGGTGAGCTTGGCCATTTCAGCCTGGGCCATCTCCTGGCTCTTGGCCATGCCCTCGTTCACGGCAGCCAGAATCATGTCCTGGAGCATGTCCACGTCCTCGGGGTCCACGACCTCCTTCTCGATGGAGATGGAGACCAGTTCCTGCTTGCCCGAGACCACCACCTTCACCATGCCGCCCCCGGCCGAGGCTTCCACGGTTTTTTCGCCCAGCCCCTCCTGCACCTGGGCCATCTGGGCCTGGAGCTTCTGGGCCTGTTTGAGCAGTCCGCCCATGGATCCTTTTTTCATGGGAACATGCCTTTCGTAAAAACGTTGGGGATTTCTTTCCGGCACCAGGGCCGGATCATGATTCCTGAAAATCCACGATGCGCCCGTTGAACAGGGTCAGGGCCTCGGTCACCAGGGGGTGGTTCACCGCCTTTTGCTGGCGCTTCTTTTTTTTCAGGGCCTCGGCGCGGGCGTCGGGCTCGGCGTCCTGCTTGTCCGGGAGGACCACGGAAAAGGTCACCGGGCAGCCCATGCGCCCGGAAAGGAGTTTTTCCAGATCCTGGTGGTTCTCAGGGGTGGTCAGAAAGTGTTGGCAAAGGCTGCCCCGGGCCATGACCGTCAGCCGCCCCCGTTCCACCTCCCGGGGCTCGCACCTGGCCAGGTGGGCGCCCAGCATGGGGTTCTCTTTCCGCACATGGGCCAGAAGGGCGTCCCAGTCCGGGGCCGGGGCTGGAGTGGCCTCATCCACCAGGGGCGGGACCTCGGAAAAACCGGCAGGCTCCTCGGGGAGGGGCGGCATCCCGGCATCCCGGGGCTCCGGGTCCGGGGAAGCGGACCGGCCAGGCTCCGGCGGCCCGGCGGCCCGGGTCCGGGGCGCGGGGGGCGCTGGGGAGGCAGAAGCAGGAAGAGCCGGGGCCGGGGGGCCGCCGGGTCCCATGGACCGCTGGAGCGCATCCAGCTTTTCGATCAGGTCCTCCACGGACAGGGCGGGCACGGCCTCACAAATGCGGATGATGGCCACTTCCATGGCCAGGCGTGGATTGCCAGCCAGGCGCATGGCTGTTTCCTCCCGGGCCAGGGCGCTTAGCACGTGGTTCACCGTGGAAAGGGAGACGTCCTTCACCAGGTCCCGCACCCGGGCCAGTTCGCTCTCTCCGGCATCCACCAGGTTTCCGGGATCCTTGGCCGCCTTGGCCACGGCGCAGTTCCGGACGAACCCCAGAAGATCGGCGGTGAGCCGCTTCACATCGAAACCCCGCTGGTACAACCCGTCCAGCACGGCAAGCCCAAGGGCCGCGTCCCGGGAAAGGAGCGCCCCGGCAAAATCGGCCAACAGGTCCCGGTCCACGGCCCCCAGGATGTCCGCGATGCGGGCCGGGTCCGCGCCCTCGCTGTAGGCCATGACCTGGTCCAGGAGGGACAGGGCGTCGCGCATGCACCCGCCCGAAGCCCGGGAGATGAGCCACAGGGACTCCTCCGGGGCGGGGTAGTTTTCCTTTTTGCAGAGGCGGGCCAGATGCGCCACCACGTCCTCGGGGCGGATGCGGGAAAAATCCAGGCGCTGGCAGCGGGAGAGGATGGTCACCGGGATTTTGTGGCTCTCGGTGGTGGCCAGGACAAAGAGCACGTGGGCCGGGGGCTCCTCCAGGGTCTTCAACAAAGCGTTGAAGGCCGCCGTGGAGAGCATGTGCACCTCGTCGATGATGTAGATCTTGTACCGGCTCTGGGCCGGGGTGTAGCGGATGTTTTCCCTCAGGTCCCGGATCTGCTCCACGCCGTTGTTGGACGCGCCGTCTATTTCGTAGACATCCACGGAGCGCCCGGCGGTGATTTCCAGGCAGTTTCCACACTGGTTGCAGGGGACGGGAGCGGGGCCTTGCGCGCAGTTCATGGCCTTGGCGAAGACCCGGGCCACGGTGGTCTTGCCCGTGCCCCGGGGGCCGCACAGGCACAGGGCGTGGGCCACCCGGTTGGCGGCGATGGCGTTTTTCAGGGTGGTGGTGACGCGTTCCTGGGCCACCACTTCCCCAAAGGTCTGGGGGCGGTACTTGCGGGCCAGGACGAGGTATCCCATGCGGTATCCCAGGGGGAGGCGGGAAGGCCCGGAGGATCGCCTTCCGGGCAAAAAAAGGGGCCGCCTCGCGCGGCGTCCCCGGTCAGGCTCCACAGGTTCGAAGCCGGCCCCGGCTTGCGCCGGGGCCGGTGGGATTTCGTGGGTGGCGGAGAGAGTGGGATTCGAACCCACGGTGCCGTTTTTGCGGCACACACGATTTCCAGTCGTGCTCCTTCGGCCAACTCGGACATCTCTCCACACGAAAACGATGCAACCGCTTCAAACGCGTTTCCTGCCGGGGATGGCGGAGAGGGTGGGATTCGAACCCACGAACC
>JAHJUF010000148.1 GCA_018829095.1 Pseudomonadota bacterium
CCAGCCGCAGCCAGGGTGGACGCACGTTTTTTGAGGTGCGGGCGGCGGCCTGGGTACTTGTTCAGGATGCCTGCCATGAGCGAAAAGCCGGACATCTCCATCTCCTCCAGAACCCTTGCCCTCCGGATGAAGACCGGGTTCGTTTCCGCCTGCGACGCCTGCGGGAGATTCGCCAACCGGGTCTGGGACGAGGCTGTCCGGACCCTCATGCTTTTTTTCCTGGCCTTTGCTGCGGAACTGGTTCTGGCCTACGGGATCAAGGCCTACTGGCACATCCTGATTGATACCCAGGTGGGCAGGATGTACATCGCCGGTCACCGTCAGGTCCACTGGGCCATGATGACGCTTTTTTCCCAAAAGCTCCTCGTGTTCTGCCTGGAGGTGGCTGTCATGGTCCTGGTGATCTCCCTCCTGGCTGCGGCTGCGGCGGAATTTTCCCTGGTGGCCCGGTTCCTGTACCACTCCATGAGCCCCCTGGCCGGGACCCTGGTGTGGGGGGCTGCCATCATGGGAGCGGCCTCCTGGCGCCTCATGGAAACCCACTACTGGATCAACCTGGAGGTGGGCGTGCTCCTGACCGCGTTGCCCGCCCTGATCCTGTGCCAGCGCTGTTTCGACCTATCCCATCTGGTGGTGCCCGAGTTCCCTGTTTTGCTGGGGCGCATCCGGGATGCCGCCTCCCTGGTGGCGCGGGTCCTGGCCCGGGGGTTAGCGCTCCTCATGGGTGACGAGCCGGCCGCTGGGCGGGCCCGGGCGTCCCGGGAGCCTGACTGAGCCCCCGACCCTTCCGAAAATATTCCGTCCCACCCCCCTCTTTTTCCGGTCTTTCCCCTCTCTTCCTCGCCAACCATACGGTATTTAGGCGTTCCTCCTCCCTCGCCCGGCCTTGACAGGATGTTTGGGCTGCCCTATAAAGTTTGGAAAGACTAACTTTTTAAGGAAGAGGGAACAATTCATGCTCCGGAAAGAACCAGCCCCTGGCGGCACCACCCTGGTTCAGGCACCGTCCGGCAGCCGGTGCAGGCTGCTGGGAACCAGCGCAGGGCAGGGGCTCACCTCGCGTCTCATGGCCATGGGCCTTTTGCCCGGCGTGGAGTTCATGGTCCAGGAAAACCAAAGCGGCCCGGTGCGCCTGGCCTTGGGCGGAGACCGCCTGACCCTGGGCCGGGGCGCGGCCGAGAAAATTCTGGTGGAGGTGCTGTTCCCATGACTCTGGACCAGATGAAACCCAAGACCCGGGGCGTGGTGCGCCGGGTTTCAGCCACCGGGGCCCTGGGCCAACGCCTCAGGGATCTGGGGGTGTACCCCGGGCTCCCGGTGCGGATGATCCGGAACGCCCCTCTGAAGGACCCCATGGAAGTGGAAGTGGACGGCACCTACCTTTCCATCCGCCATGAAGAAGCCCGGTTCGTGGAAGTGGACCCCCAATGAGCCCGCGCCTTCTTGTGGCCCTGGCCGGTCAGCCCAACTGCGGCAAGTCCACCGTGTTCAACGCCCTGACCGGCGCCCGCCAGCACATCGCCAACTACCCAGGCGTCACGGTGGAAAAAAAGGTGGGAGCTTTCCAGTTCGCGGGCCTCAGGGTGGAACTGGTGGACCTCCCCGGCACCTACAGCCTCACCTCCTATTCCCTGGAAGAGCGGGTGGCCCGGGACTTTCTCCTCAACGAGAACCCCTCGGCCGTCATCAACGTGGCCGATGCAGCCAGCATCAAGCGCAGCCTGTACTTCACCCTCCAGGTGCTGGAAATGGGCCTGCCCGTGGTGGTGGACGTGAATCGCATGGACGTGGCCCGGCGAAGGGGAGTGACCCTGGACCACCGGTGCCTGTCCCGGCTTCTCGGGGTGGAGGTGATACCCACCAGCTTCAAGGCCGGCAAGGGCAGGAAAAGGCTCCTGGAGGCCCTGGATCGCCTGGTGAAGGCCCCGGGGGGAGGGCCCGCTCCGGTCTTTGCGGTGGACTATGGCCCCATGGAGCCCATGGTCCGGGATCTGGAAAAGGCCCTTACGGACCTGCCCGGCCTTTCCGGCCCGGCCCGGCCCAGGTGGCTGGCCGTGAAGCTCATGGAGGGGGACGATGAAGCCCGGCGCATGGTGGCCGGCGCGCCGGACGCAGGCGCTCTCCTGGCCCGGGCGGACCGCCTCCGGGCGGATTTTGAATCTGAACAGGGAGAGGCCCCGGAGCAGCACACAGCCTATCGCCGGTACCACGCCGTGGACCACCTTGTCCGGGAATGCGTGACCCTGGAGAAAACGCCCAGAGTGCCGCTTTCCGACCGCGTGGACCGGGTGGTGTGCCACCGGCTGGCG
>JAHJUF010000149.1 GCA_018829095.1 Pseudomonadota bacterium
ACCCCCTGCCAGATCAAGACCATCCGCAAGATGGAGACCCTGGGCATCGTGCCCACGGATGCCATCCACTACTTCCTGGGCCTCTTCTGTTCGGGCAACTTCCTGTTCGGCGCGGAGGAGCGCCAGAAGCTCGAGGCCCTGGGCGGCTTCCATTGGGGGGATGTGCGCAGGGTCAACGTGAAGGACGAACTCATGATCCATCTGGACTCGGGCCGGGTCAAATCCCTCCCCCTGGACCAGCTGGGGTTCATGCAACGCTACGCCTGCCAGTACTGCGACGACTACTCCTCGGAGTATGCGGACATCTCCTTTGGCGGCGTGGGTTCGGCCGACGGGTGGACCACGGTCATCACCCGGTCCCCCCTGGGCCGGGCCGCCTTTGCCCATGCCCGGAGCGAGGGGGTGGTGGAGGCCTTCCCCCGGGAAGAAAACCCCGTCTTTGCTACACAGGCCGAGGCTGCCGTTATCGGGAAGTCCGAACAGAAGCGCGCCAGGGCTGCGAGAAACCGGGAGCGGCTCGTGGGAAAGAGCGTGGAGGTGAAGGATTAGGAGCTGTTTCTGACAATAGGACTTTTTTGAAAACGGCCGCGCCGGGTTCCCCCCTCGGAAAAAGGGGGCAGGGGAGATTTCCTCCCATGTTTCAACAGGCATGGCGGGCTCCCTGCTTTCCCGGGGGGTGGCGTTTTTGGTATTTGCTGAAGGCAAGTCAAAAGGCCTGGGGGAACAGCGGTCTTTTTTGACGGCCTTTTCAGCTCTGCCGTCCGCGGTTTTTGTTTTTCCCGCTTCGGCGGCTGTTTTCGCAGATGAGGAAAGCCATGAGCCATCAGGCTGAAGATCGCATCATCTCCGTCCTGGACGCCATGCAGGACGGTATCTATATCATCGGCCAGGATTTCGTCGTGGAGTACATGAACCAGGCCATGCGGGAAAACCTGGCCGCGCACGAGGGAACCAAGTGCTTCGAAATCATCAACGGCCGGTCGGAAATCTGCCCCTGGTGCCGGGCCCGGGAAGTCTTCGAGGACGGGGCCACGGTCCGGTGGGAGTTCCATACCAAGGATCCGAACCGGGTTTACGAGGTGACGGAGCTTCCCCTGGCAATGCCTGGCGGGCGCAGGTCCAAGCTCTCCATCTTCCGTGACCTGACCCCCTACCGCCTCCAGGCCGAGAGGCTCCAGGTCACGGAGCAGGACTTCGCCCGGCTGTTCGAGACCGTGGACTGCGGGGTGTACATTTCCAGCAAGGAAGGCCGGTTCCTGGACGCCAACCGGGCTCTCCTGAGCATGATGCGCTATGACTCCAAGGAGGAGTTCCTGCATCTGGATATCGAAAAGGACGTGTACCAGGACCCCGGGGACAGGGCGCGCTTCAGGGAAATGATCGAGCGGGACAGCCGGGTGGTGGACTACGAGGTGGATTTCAAGCGCCGGGATGGCACACCCATCCACGTGCTCCTCACCTCCCACGTGCGCCGGGACCCGTCGGGCAAGATCCTGGGCTACGAGGGCATCATCGTGGACCAGACCCCCCGGATGCGCCTGGCTGCCAAGCTCCGGGAGGCCAACGACTTCCTCCAGAAGCTCATCGCCAGCTCCCCCAACGCCATCATGGCCGCGGACATGAAAGGCAACATCCTCATCTGGAACCGGGCGGCCGAGGAGATTTTGGGCTACCGGGCCGAGGAGGTCATCCAGAAGATGAACATCGTCCAGATCTGGCCCGAGGGCATGGCCCACCAGATCATGAAGATGCTCCGTTCCGATGACCACGGCGGCCCGGGGCGGGTGCGGTCCTTTCCCTTCACGGCCAAGCGCCGGGACGGCGGAGTCCTGGAATCCAACTTTTCCGCCGCCATCCTCTATGATGAACAGGGCCGGGAAACCGCCACCGTGGGCATTATGGTGGACCTGAAGGAACGCCTGGACATGGAGAGAAGGCTCCGGGAGACCCAGGAGCAGCTTCTCCAGAGCGAAAAGCTCGCGGCCATGGGGCGGCTCACCTCCCAGGTGGCCCACGAGGTGAACAACCCGCTCTACGGCATCATGAACACCCTGGAGCTTTTGAAGACCGAGGTTCCCCCCGAGAGCAAGCGCCGCCGCATCCTGGAAATGGCTCTGTCCGAAACCGTGCGCCTGTCCACGCTCCTGAGGAAGATGCTCACCTTTTCCAAGCCGGACCAGGAGGAACGCCAGGCCACCAACATCAACACGGTCATGGACGAGATCCTCATGCTCCATGAAAAGCGGCTGCGGGAAAACGACATCAGCGTGGAAACGGAGTTTGACCCGGATCTGCCCCCGGTACGGGCCTCCAAGAACCAGCTCCGCCAGGTTTTTTTGAACCTGGTGGCCAATGCCCACGACGCCATGCCGGATGGCGGGGTGCTCACCGTGGCCACCTGGCCCGAGGACAAGATCGTGGTCATGGAGATCGCGGACAACGGCATGGGAATGCGTCCGGAGATCCAGGAGAAGATTTTCGATGCCTTCTTCACCACCAAGGGCGCGGTCAAGGGCGTGGGCCTGGGGCTTTCCGTGTGCTACGGATTCATCAAGGAACACGGCGGGGACATCACCGTGGAAAGC
>JAHJUF010000150.1 GCA_018829095.1 Pseudomonadota bacterium
ATCACCCGCTGGTTGGACGAGCCCAGCAGGGGGTCCTCTGACGGACGGTCCTGATCATAGGGGCCGTCCACCAGGACATCCAGGCATTTCAGCAGATCGAACCATTCCGGCCGGGCGGCCTGGACCACCTCTTCCAGGGTGTATCCCGTGTAGGCGAGGATGAGCGCGTCCGGGCGTTTCTCGCGAACGAGGCGGCACAGGGTGGTGAGTTCCGCTGCCTGGAGCAGGGGCTCGCCCCCGCTCAGGACCAACCCGCCCGGACGTGCCAGGGCCTCGGCGGCCAGGTCCTCCACGCGGACTTTCGAAGCCGGGGCATCCGGGTCCTGGGCGGTCAGGTTGCAGCATCCCGGGCATCGCCTGGGGCAGCCCTGGACCCATACGTACAGGGCAGGCCCGATGAGGGGGCACTCTCCGCTCCAGCAATCATTCAGATGGATGATCATGGCCCTATGCCTTCTCGATCGTTATGCGGTTGTTATTTACGTCCCAGCGCATCCGGACTTTTCCCTTGAGTTCTTTCTCTTCCAGGAATTCCAGGGCCAGCCTGGGGGTCACGAATTTCTCCAGCATGGTGTTCACGTCCCGGAGGCCGTATTTTTGGTAATCCACCAGGGAAAGAAGCAGGTGCGCGAGTTTCTCCTCCTCCCCGCCTTTGGGATCAAAGACAATTTCAGCCTCTGGGAGGCCGATTTCCCTGGCCTTGGCATTGGTGGCCTGGACCAGGTTGTCCAGCCGGGTCTTCACAACGTCCAGCGCATCGGATTTCTTGATGAAGTTGAAGACCACCATGCCCCGCTTGAGGCGGTTGAAAAGCTCAGGCCTTTCCAGGTCATCGTTGAAATACTCGGCCACCTTGTCCAGGAAGTGGTTCACCACGTCCTGGCGTTTGAATTCGCCCGTGGGGAGCTTGGGGATGTCGGCCACGGTATCCGAGCCGATGTTGGAGGTGAAGATCAGGCAGGCGTCCGAAAAATCCACGGTCCTGCCCTTTCCATCGGTGAGGCGGGCGCCGTCGGTCACCGGGAGCCAAATGTCGTGAATACGCTCGTGAGCCTTTTCGATCTCGTCAATATTCACCGCGCAGAAGCCGTGTTCCTGGACGTGGTTTGTGAGCTGGCCGCCATCGTCAAAGCCCACGTATCCCGGAGGCGCGCCGATCAATTTCTGGTCCGAATGGTCCTGACGGTACTCGCTCATGTCCAGGATTTTCACCTGATCCGGGCCAAAGCCCAAGGCCATGGTCAGCTCCCGGATCAGGAGGTTCTTGCCCACTCCGGTGGGACCCACGAAAAAAAGAAGGAGGGGGGGTTTCCGGCTGTCCGGGTCGATCATTTCCGCCATCCGGTACTTGGCGGTCGCCACCATGTCCAGGACCTCGGAAATGACCTCTTTCTGGCCCCGGACCCGGTTCCTCTTGGCGATTACTATCGTGGCATTAGCCACGTCCACCTGGGCCCAGCGATCCACCCGCCGGCCCACAGTGTAGAGTTTCTCCAGGGCCTGGAAATCCGAGGCTCCGGCCTTCTCCCTTTGGGAAAGGTCCGCAAGCTGCTCCAACTTCCGGAGCATCCAGCCTTCGGTCTGGAGCGCCAGGCGGGAAGGATCGGGCGACTCGGTTCCGAAAAAGCGGGTTCCGATATGCTGGAGATAACGCTGGCGCTGTTCGAGGTCCGGGAGGGGAATACGGAGAAGCTTGGCTTCGGGGTCGGTCCTGAAAAAGTGGTCCGGAATGCCGGAGTCCCCGAAATACACGTAAATGGCCATATTTTGCAAAAGGGTCGGGGGCGCCTGCTCCCCCCCGCCCGGTTCCGCTCCGCCGGCTTGCTCCTCCTGGGGAAGCCGGGCCAGGGCGGCCCCGGCAGCCAGCTTGTGCAGCAGCACCGAGCCTTGGGAAGGCGCGGAGAATCGGAGGTCCGGATGGGTGACGATGACGGCGGCGGGAGCATCCTCCTGGCCGAGGAGCCGGGTGAGCTGGCCCAGGGCGGCGGCCGGCTGGGAACCCGCACCGCCGGGTATGGCCGGAGCGCCGGGCGGGAGTCCCAGACTCTTGATGTAGCTCACTCCCAGGGCGGGGTC
>JAHJUF010000151.1 GCA_018829095.1 Pseudomonadota bacterium
GCACGACCTCCCCACCTACCCCCGCCTCGTCCAAGCCATCTCCGATCACCTCAATGGTCAACCCACCGATGTGACCTGGATAGCCGAACTGGCGTAGAGACCCCCTGAACGCTTACAAAAATTCAAATCAAATACGCCTCCACCCAGGCCCCGGCGTCGGCGCCTTCGGAGTTTTCGGCCAGGGGCACCAGGGCGTCGGCCGCCACCATGGTGCGGATCTCGCCGGACTTGCCGAAGACCGGCTCGGCCCACCATTCGCCTTCGCGTTGGATGAGGCGCACCCGGACATAGTCCACCCGGCCCTGGGCGGCGGCCACGTTGGCGGTGAGGCGGCAGGGGATGGGGAACCGTTGGTCCTTTTCCAGGGCCAGCCCGGCCAGGCGCTGGGTGAAGGGCCGGACGAGAGCCTCGAACACCACCATGGAGGAGGTGACGTGGCCCGGGAGGCCCCAGACGGGCTTCCCGGCGGCCGAGGCCAGGATGGTGGGCTTTCCCGGGGAGATGGCCACGCCGTGGACCAGGATTTCCGCATCCGGCAGTCGCTGGATGACCGGCACGGTGTAGTCCCGGGCCCCCACGGAGCTTCCCCCGGAGATGAGGAGGCAGTCGCAGGCGGAAAGGCCTTTTTCGCAGGCGGCGAACAGGGCGTCCGGGTTGTCGGGCACCAGCCCCAGGGGCACGGGCGAAAACCCGGCGGCCAGGCACTGGCCCAAAAGGGCGTGGGTGTTCATGTCCCGGATTTTGCCCGGCCCGGGTTTTTCATCGGCAGGCACCACCTCGTCGCCCGTGGACAGGATGGCGCAGGTGACAGGCCGCCGCACCCGGATCCGGGTGATGCCCAATCCTGCCAAAAGGGCCAGCTCCTGGGCCCGGAGGCGGGTTCCGGCGGACAGGACCACGCTCCCTTGGGGCGCGTCCTCGCCTTTGGCAAGCACGTTCTCTCCCGGGGCCACGCTCCGGTACACCTCCACCAGGGTCTCGTCCACGTTCTCGGCCTGTTCCTTCATGACCACGGCATCCGCTCCAAGGGGGAGCATGCCCCCGGTGGCGATGCGGGCGGCCTGGCCGGGTCCCAGGGGGAAATCCGGGGCCTGGCCCATGTCCACGGTCCCGACCACGGAAAGAAGCGCCGCGTTGGCCGGGGAGGCCCCGAAGCTGGACCTGGCGTCCACGGCGAATCCGTCCATGGTGGACCGGGAAAAGGGGGGCAGGTCCTCCGGGGCGGTGATGTCTTCCGCCAGGACCCGGCCAGAGGCTGCGGAAAGCTCCGATTCCTCGTCCTGGACCACGGAAAAACGCCCGGCCAGGGAAAGCACCCGGGCAACGGACACCACTTGGAAAAATTCCTTCATGAAAACCCCTTTCCTCCGGCCCCGGCCGGATTTCCTGGACTACCACAACCCCGGCGCGGCGGCAAACCAGGGAGCGAAAAGGGAATCCGTTTCCCTTGACTCCCCGCGCTCCCGTGGGTACCGTGATTTCCATCCGTTTTATCAACCCCTTTGAGAAAGCATTCAACCTTGGGCAAACAGGCAATGGCGGTCTGGTTCTGCCGCTTCCAGGCGGCGGCCGGGATTCTGGGATTCGCCGCCGCACTGGCGGTCCTGGCCTGGGGGCTTCCCCAGGCCCGTTCAGCGGTGTTCTCCGCCCAAAGCACCCTGAAGGTGTCCTCCTCGCTTCTGGACGCCGCCCAGGAACTCCTGGCCCGGGTTTCCGTGGTCCTGGCCGAGGCCGAGCGGTCCGCCGGGGCGCTTTCGGAGGCCCTGCCGGGTCTCCGGGAGCTTTCGGCCCAGGGCATGGAGAACGCCGGGTACTGGAAGGACTACGCGGCCCGGATGGCCGAGACCACCCAGGGGCTTTCCGGGGTCGTGGGCCGGGTGGCGGCGATCCTGCCCCTGAAGGTGCCTGACGGCCTGGATGTGGAGATGTCCACCCTGGATGTGAAGGTGACGAAAATCCATTATCCCTCGGGCATCAGCCCCACGTACCGCCCGGTCCTGGAGAAGGAGGGAGAATCCCTTGCCCGGACGGCGGAACGGCTCTCGGAAATCGCGGACCGGCTTTCCGAATCCGCCCGGCTCATGGAGGAGGTGTCCGGGGAAAACGGCCGTCAGGTCCTGGAACTCGTGGACCAGGCCGTGGAGTCCCTGGCCCTGGCCAAAACCGAGCTTTCCGCCCTGAACGCCCGGTCCCTGCCGGCCTTGAACCAGGAGCTCGCCCGGGCAAGACGGGCCGTGGCCGACTCCGCCTCCGCCACGGCCGGGGCCGAGACCCTGCTCCTGCCCGCGTTGGTGGGCCTGGCGTTCCTGCCGCTGCTCTTTTTCGGCAACGCCCTGGTGATGCTGGGCCTGCTGCGGCGCGAGGCGCGGGCATGAGGCTTTCCCACAACGATTTCCTGGCGGTGGTGAAAAACGCGCCCCTGGTGTCCATGGATATTCTGGCCGCCGATGCCTCGGGCCGGGTCCTGGTGGGCCTGCGAAAGAACGAGCCCGCCCGGGGCGATTGGTTCGTGCCCGGGGGCTGCGTGCAAAAAGGCGAAACCCTCGCCAAAGCCTTTGCCCGGATCTCCGCCGGGGAGCTGGGCCGGGAGATGGCGTTTTCCGTTGCCCGGTTCCTGGGGGTGTACGAACACTTCTACCCGGTCAATTTCGCCGGAGAGCCGGGGTTCGACACCCATTACGTGGTTCTTGCCTATCAGGTGGACGGGGAAGGTCTTTCCCCACCGGCGGACGACGACCAGCACGAGGCCTGGCGCTGGCTTTTGCCGGACGAGATCCTGGCCGACCCCGGGGTGCACGAAAACACCCGGCGCTATTTCCAGGAGGACCAAACCCATGCCGGTCCTGTATGAAGACCCCCTGGTGAGGATCACGGACGATGGCATCCGGTTTTCCGGGTTCCACTTTTTCGTGGGGAAAAAATTCATCCCCTTTTCCGGGGTGGAAAAGGTGGTGGTGCTGGACAACAGCCTGGCCACGGGCAAGTGGCGGATCCACGGCTCCGGGGATTTCCGCCACTGGTTCCCCCTGGACTGGCGGCGGCCGGGCCGGGACCGGATTTTTATCCTTTTCCGGAAAGATGCCTGGTGGCGAGTGGGTTTCACCGCCGAGAGCGGACAAACGGTCCAGGCCATCCTGAAGGCCCGGGTTCCCGTAAGCGACAACCGGAGGCTCCCGTCCCCATAAATGCGGCCGGGCCAAGACCCCAAGATGTGGAGGAAAGCCATGGTGTACCTGTTCTTTGCGGCCATCTTCGTCGCCCTGGCCCTGGCGGCCCCCAGCCTGCTGCCCAAGACCCGGTCCGTCACGGTCCTGGACGAGGAGGGAAACCCCACCATCCGGGAGGACAAGCACCCCGCGGCCACAGCCAGCCTGGTTATCCGGGGGGCGGGCATCCTCCTGGCCGTGATCTTTGTTCTGTCCACCTCCTTTGTCATCATCGACGCGGACAGCGTGGGCCACATCAACCGCATCTACATGGGCGACGACATGGGCCCGGGCCAGATCATCGCCCTTTCCGGCCAAAAGGGCCCCCAGGCCGAGATCCTGCCCCCGGGCTTCCACTTCCGCCTGTTCCTGAACGTCTTGAACGATGTGGAGGAAAAATCCATCATCAACATCCCCGAGGGCAAGTACGGGTTCCTTACCGCCAAGGACGGCGTCCCCCTGGACCAGGGCCAGTACCTGGCCCCCCGGTGGGACGAAAAGGCCAAGGCCCACATGATGGACGCTCAGTTCTTCCTCACCAACAACGGCCGGAAGGGCCCCCAGCTCACCGTGCTGCCCCCGGGCAAGTACCGCATAAACCGCTACCTCTTTGACGTGGAACTCCAGGACGCCCTGGACATCCCGGCGGGCTTTGTGGGGGTGGTGAAGTCCAATGTCCAGGAAACGCCCGAGCCTGAAATGGCCGCTCTTCCCAAGGAACTGGCCGGACGCCTGGTGGTGCCCCTGATGAAGAAGGGCTCGGCGGGCATCTGGGTGGACCCCATCAACCCGGGCCGGTACTACTTGAACCGGGTGGCGTACAACGTGACCCTGGTGGACACCCGGGTCCAGACCTGGAACTACAAGGGCGGATACGAGCGCCGGTACATCGACCTCCAGGTGACCCAGGACGGCAGGATCACCCAGAAGGAGCGCGCCGAGCAGATTGTCGTGCCCGAGGACGCGGCTGACGCAGCCATCTTCACCCGCATGGAAGGCTGGCTCGTGCCCCAGGAACTGCGCGTTCAGGTCCAGGTGGAGCCCGGCGACGCCCCCATCCTGGTGGCCTCGGTGGGGAGCGTGGAAAGCGCCGAGGACAAGGTGGTCACCCCCTCCATCCGGTCGGTGGTGAGGAACATCTGCGCCGGGGAAAAAGTGCTCTCCCTGATCGACGAGAACCGGGCCGACGTGGAGGACAAGATCGAGGAGGCGGTGATCCCCGAGGGCAAGAAGGCCGGGGTCACCATCAAGGACGTGCGCCTGGTGGACAGCGTGGTGCCGCCGGAACTTTTGGTGGCCCGCCTCCGGGAACAGCTGGCCCAGCAGCTCCGGGAGACCTACAAGCGGGAAAAGGACGCCCAGGACCAGCGCATCGAGACGGAAAAGGCCCGGGCCACGGCGGACCAGCAGCCCGAGCTGGTGTCCGCCGAGATCCGGGTCATGGTGGCGGAAAAGGACAAGCTGGCGGAAAAGCTGAAAGGCGAGGGCGAGAAGCTGAGGTTGATCGAGGTGGCCACGGGCCAGAAGGCCCAGGTGGAGGTTTTGGGCCAGGACAAGGTCATGCAGCTTTCCGTGCTGGAAAAGGTCCTGGACGCCGCCGTGGCCAACCCGGACATCGTGAAGGTCCCCAGCGTCCTGGTCCAGGGCCAGGGGAACAGCCTGGAGGGCGCGGCGGCCATCCTGGGGGCCAGCAGCCTGGTCCAGGGCCTGGAGCAGGCCAGCCGGACCCCGCCCCCCGCCCCGGCCCGGCCAAGGCAGTAGCCCGGGAGCGGCCCGGGTTGGATTCCCCCGGCGGCGCAGCCGGTTTCCCGCCCCCCTGCCCGGCTTTGGGGGACCGTTCCTATCCGCTTTTCCCCAAGGGGAAACGCAGGAGGATCAGGAGGCACCCCGAAGCCGCCAGCAAGGCCAGCCAAAGGCCGGATGCCTGCACGCCCAGCACGGCCAGCCCCATGGGACCCACGACCAGGGCCGCAGCAGCCGCGCCCAGGAGATCCATGGCATAGACCCGGCCCGGCACGGAGGCATCGGCCGGCCGGGACCGCAAGGCAAGAGACACGAGCAGGGGAAAGGACGCTCCGGTGAGGACCCCGGCGATTCCGGACAGCGGATAAAGGACAAGAGGAGAGGAAAGGCCCAGGGCCAGAAGGGAATACAGGGCCAGGGAAATCGCGGCGAAAAGGGCCAGGGCCAGGGTCAGGCTCCGGGCGGGCCGGGCCGGAGCCCGGGCGCGAAAAAGACCGCTGCCCAGGGCAAGCCCCAGCATGAAGGTGCCCGTGATGACGCCAAGGGAATGATAAAGCTCGCCGTGAATGACCGAAAACGCAAAAAGAACAAGGAGTTCATAGGAAAAAGATAAAAATCCGATGATAGCGGAAACGCCCAGGACAAGAGACAGGTTGGAATCGAAAAACTTCGATACGGAGAAAATCATCAGCAAGACCACTGCCGGGAGGAAAAACAGCAAGATTTTTTTCATCTGGAAAATATTCTGCACCACGTGCCGAAGCGGATTGCTTTCGGCAAACAGTCTTGCGAGCCAATCATACAGATAGGCCGTGGGCCGGAATCCGTAATTCGCAGCCACCTCGTCTCCCAGTTCGGACAAATGGCTCGTAAAGGCCCCTGCCAGGGCGGGGTCATGCATCCTGTAGAGATATTCCATGGCGTCCCCACCCTCGGGCTCCCCGCCCGTTTCTGCCACAACAGCCACAACAGCTACAGCCCCTTGCCGGGCAAAGAAGACCGCCGTATGACCCGGCATGGCCCGGACGGAAGGGAAGACCAGGGAGAGGGATTTTTGGATGCAGGCCAGAAATTTCAGGCGCTGACGGCTGACAAAATGCCGGGTCGAGGCCACCTGGATCACCAACAGGCCATCTTCGACCAGAATCCCCTTGAGCTGCTCGAAAAAGGGAACGGACAGGAAGACATTGGTGGACAGCCTGAGGGGCTGATTCATGGTCAGCAGGATCACATCGTAGCGTTTTTCCGTCTCCAGGATGTGTCGGTGCGGATCGCTCACATGAATACGGGCGTTTGAGCTGACTTCCCTATTGTTCAAGCCTCCGGCAAGGGTTTTTGCCAAAACCTCATCGTTGATGATGAAATCCACGTTGACCGGCTCGTCATCAGGCGGCCATTCGTTCGCATAGCTCCCCAGGATGAGCACATTTTCCGGCGCTTGTTTCTCCTGCCTGGCGATTTCGTACAGATAATCCATATTGTCATAATGATAATCATTGTAGACCATCCGGGAATTGACATACACGCTCTTCGTATCCCCGATTTTCACGACCTCCACCGGGCCATACCGGGAATTTTCCCCCCGGACATCCGGCCTGTTCCCCCAGCGCACCTGCCGGGTCAGGCCATCCGCCCAGCCTGTAACCGCCAGCAGGATAAACATGGCCATGAGCCCCCCCGCCACGAGGCGGCGCCCTCTCCTTGCAGGCGGGCCCGCCCCGGCCCCCTGAAGGATCAGGCCCGGCGCCAGGAGCAGGGCGGAAAGGATCAGGGCCAGGGAAACGGGCGGCAACAAGGGGCTGATGAGAAGGATTACGCAAAGGGTTCCTGCGCCGCTTCCCAGGGACTCCATCATGTAAACGGCGTAGATCCCCGTTTCCCCCCCATGCGCCCGGGGCCCCTCAAGCAGGAGGGGGAACACCAGACCCACGGCGATGCCCAAAGGCCCGAAAGCCAGGGCGGCAAACACGAGAAGCTGGCCAAAGGAAAGGGTCACGAAGGGCGACAGGCCCATGAGGGTCTTGGCGCAGGAAACCGCGAACAGGGTAGCCGGGAGCAGGAAGGCGGCCAGGGCCAGGGCAACGGGAAGGGCTACGGCCGCATCCGGTCTTCCGGAAAGGTACCGGGAGGAAAGGGAATTGCCCGCAAAGAGCCACAACAGGAAAAAAGCCATTCCCAGGGCGATGGACAGCTCACTGTCCGGAGACAGGCCCATCCATTCCCGGAGAACAAGCACCTGCCCCGTGACGGTGAACATCCCGTAAAAAAAGGCGGTTACCCAAGTGATCCGTTTGGTAGGGATTTTCATGGAGTCTGCGTCAGGTTGACATCAATCTCAATGTACCAGGGAAGGGTTTGCCGCAGAATTTGCAATGATAGCCCTCCAAATTATTTACAAGGTAAACCGACGAAAGCCCGACATTGTATTTCAACAACAATTTTCCACAATAGGGGCAATAGGTTGCGGCAGTGAAATCCGGTTCCGAAAAGATATTGTCGTATCCGAAATAGCTTCCCAGGTAAATATTTACGTTCTTGAGGCCGCAGGATTCCGAAATTTCCTTGGCCTTTTTCAACGTTTCCATGGGCGTCGGCGGCAAATTCCGCAGGCGGAACGTGGGGTAGAACCGGGAAAAACAGACCAGGGAATAAGGCCCGAAGTTCCGGTGGATCCAGGTGGCAAAGGCCCTTATCTCCTCCTCCCGGTCGTTCATGGTCGGGATCATCAGGAAGTAATGCTCCAGCAGCACCCCGCCGTCCCTCAGGACCAGGGCCGCCTGCTTCACGGGCTCCAGGGACCCCTGGGTCAGCTTCCCGTAACTGGCTTCCGAAAAACCCTTCCACCCAAGAAAGCTCCCGTCCATGTACGGAACCAGTTCCTTCAACGGAGGGACATTGACGTATCCGGCGGTGGAAAGAATATTGTACAGCCCCAGTTTCCTGGCGGCCTTCGCGGTGTCCAGGGTGAATTCGAAATTGTTGGTGGGCTCGCTGTTCGTATAAATGATGCACGGGCTGCCCGCATCCGCCGTGAACCGGGCGACCTCTTCCGGGGTAAAAGTCCGGGCGCCCAACTCCTCGGGCCTGGAAAAAATCACGTCCCCGAACAGGCATTGGTCGCAACGAAGACCGCAGCCCACCAGGCCGATGGATACCATGGGCTTGTCAGGCCCCTGGAGATGCAGGGGGATCTCCTTGACGTTGGTGGGGTGGGCCCCGGGGTTTGCCAGCCCGTAGGCCAGGGTGTAAAGGTCGCCGCCCTGGTTGATCCGGGTGTTGCAGATGCCCCTGTCGGATTCATCCAGTTCGCAGAAATGGGGGCAAAGCTCGCATCGCACCCGCTGCCCGGACAGCTTTTTGCCATACATCGCGGGGTGAGGGACGACCTTGCGATGGGGGTTTTCCCTTGCGGTCCTTTGCCTTGCCTCCGTGTACAGGGAGGCATCATCACGGGTCAGGCTGGAGGTGTCAAAGGTCCGCTCGGAGGAAAGTTCCGCGTAAAGCTCACTGATGGTGTCATCGCCCTGGGAGCAGCCGCCCAGGACTCCTGCGGCAAGGCAAAGAAAGCATCTTCGGGTGATCTTCATGGCGGATTCCTAAAAGGAACAGGAAGTTTCCTTTTTAAATATAGGGGCGACCTGGCCGGAGCGCAAGAATCACCCCCCACCTTCGCGTCTTTCCCGGCCCCATCCGGGCGGCCCGGTCAGGAGGCTGCCACCGCCCTGCGCTCATCCCTCCTGCCCAGGGCCAGGGCCGCCACGGAAAGGGCCACCGTGAGGGCCCAGATCCAGGGAAGCAGGGAGTAATAACCCCCGTATCCGGAAAGGACCGGCATCCAGATCCCCAGGATTCCGCCGGCGAGGCCTCCCAGGGCGTCCGCCACGAAAAAGTGGATCAAGCGGGCGGGAAAACGGAGCACCAGGAGAGGAAAGAGCAATCCAGTGCCCAGGGCCATCATGCCCATTCCCAAAAACAGGCCGCCGGGATGAGAAAGCAAAAAGGCCGCCACTCCCGCCAACCCCAGAAGAAGGACCAGGACCACCAGCCCCTTCCGGTGCAGGGCCAGACTGGAAAGCCCCCAAAGGAGGAGAAATCCCGTGGCGCCCAGAAAAAACGCGGAAAGGGGGTTGGTCAGGTGCCTCACCAGCCAGAAGATGACGCCGTTTTCCAGGTAGATGGCATTGGCTCCCACCGCCATTCCCGCCAGGAGGAAAAAGAGCATCCCCAGGCGGCTCTCCCCGGGACGCCGGGCCCTCATCCCGAAAAACAGGCAGGCAAAAACCCCCAAAAGTCCGGCGAATCCCACGGCGAGCAGGCTGATTTTCAGGGGGCCGGGCGGGAGAAAGAGGCCCTGGATGCCCCAGGTCCAGGGAGAATCATCCCGGATCACCCTCCCTCCAGGCGGCTCGTCCGGGGAAAAATCCGAACGAAACCATCCGTTGGCCGCGAAATGGAACACGGCATCCGGGGAGAACCGGAACGTGCGCGGACCGGGCGAGGCCAGCAGGGCGAACGCCTCGTTGCCCTCCTGGCGCGGCTGGTCCATCCCCGTGACGTGGAACCCGGCTTCCACAAGGGTCCTGGCGTAAGATTCGTATAGCTTCCCGTTCTGGTCCAACCCTTTGAGGATGACCAGGAATCCGTCCGGTTTCAGGGCCGCTTTCATGGCCTGGAACGCCTCCAGGGTATGGAGGCTGTGGGAGGGCTCGAAAAGGGACCGGAGCATGGCCGCCCAATATTCCGTGTAGGGCAGGAGGATGAAATCAAATTTCTTCCCGCTGGTCTCGATGTATTTCCGGCCGTCCGCGCCAACCGTCCGGACCAGGGGTGAGCGGTACACTCCGCCGTTGGCCCAGGCCAGTTCCCCCTTCATCAGGTCCAGCACCTCGGGGATGATGTCCACGGCCACCACGCTCCTGGGGTCCCTGGCCAGGGCCAGTTGGACCTGGGGCCCACCCCCCGCCCCCAGGATGCAGATGTCCGCCTTGGGGGGTATCAGGTCGAAAATCGCTTTCTCGAAGAAATGGGAATTGTACCCGTCCGGGAACACGGTCCAGAGCATCACGCCGTTGCTGCATCCGAAGACCGGGGCGGTTTTGCCTTCAAATCCCACAAAGGAAAGATGATTGTACGGGGTCCACAGGGCCTTGATGACCCGGGCCGTTTTCGGGGAGTAGGGATCGCTGGCCTGGAGATAAAAATTCCCATCCAGAACATTGCCTACCCCCAGGGGCGCGGCCTGGGGGTAGATCCTCCGGATGTAGGAGTCCTCCAGGGGTCGGACCAGGAAAAAGCCCGCCGTCAGAACCAGAATGCCGAGAACCGCGACCAGGCTCTTCTCCCGGCCCCTGTACAGGACCCAGGCCGCCCAGCCCATGGCCCCGGCCAGGACCAGGGTGGCGAGCCAGCCGGCCCGGGGAACGGACAGGACGCCCAGCACCAGGGCCGAAGCCAGCCCCCACGCGAAGATCAGATAGAAGCTCCGGCTGATTTTTCCGCTTTGGATGGCGGCTGTGTAGCCCGCGTATTCCGCAGCCCCCCAGGCAATGAAAAAGGGGCTCGTGGCCAAGGTCTGGTAGATGAGCTGGAACCAGAGATCCCGGATGGACATGGTGCCCATGATCCCCTTCACCACGGGAAAGGGCCCCCGGGTGGAAATCCAGCCCAGGACCGGGAACAGGAGCACCAGAAAAAAGATCATGGCCAGGGGAAGGAAAAGGCTTCCCTCGGGCCGCCTCCGGGCCCACAGGGCGCCCAGGGGCATCCCGAAACAGACGTAGAGCATGAAAAAGGCGGTGCTGGACCATGTGAAGCACAGGATGCGGAACAGGCAGACCGAAAGCAGGGCATAGCCCACCGCCATGAAATAGAGGACCAGGACCAGCCGGAGCCCATCGGGCCCAGGGGATGGCGCCGGGGCTTCCAAAGGGCCGCCGGACGGATGGGAGATGGGATCGTTCACGGTGTCCATGGAGGCCTTCACTCCCCGCTGCCCGGGGCATGGGTCTGCCCGGCCAGGTCATAACGGGTCCCGGCGAACCCTTTTTCCTTCCAGATGGTGTCGAGATCCAGCCGGAACACCCCGGCCATGGAGTGCACCCACAGGGTCTGGCCCTGGAGATCCAGGCCGTGGGGCCTGCCGCCCACGGGAACCTTCCAGAGGTGTTTCCCGGAATCAAGGTCCAGGGCGGTTACCTTGCCGCTCACGTATCCCAACAGGTACATCACGTTGCGTTCACGGTCCAGGCCAAGGCGCCGGACATGGAATTCCCCCTTGTACTCGCGTTCCATCGTGAAGGTTTTCAGGTCCACCTTGTACAGGGAGTTGAAAAAACCGGACTGGTAGTACAGTTTCTGGTCTGTCTGGTCCAGGAAAAGGCCGGTTCCTATGAGGTCCCCGAAATCCATTTGGTTCGTGATCTCCATGGTGTCCGGGTCCACTTCCGCCAGGTCGCCGGGGCCCGGCGCGTTGATGGAATAGAGTCGGCGGGAGGCATGGGACTGGACCAGGTTCCAGACAAACCCCCCCGTGATGACCAGCCCCTTGGAGACCAATTCCACGCTGTCCACAAGCTCGCCAGTGTCCAGGTCATAGGTCAGGATGGATGGCCAATAATCTATGCTCACATAGATTTTGTCTTTCTCGAAGTCCGGCAACACGCAATTCGGCTCCCACCGGATATCGGGAACGGAGACCTGTCTTTCGATCTTTTTTACAACCTGCAGGTTTTCCTTGGACACCTGGTAGATGTAAGGATGGGTCCAGGGGCCGAAAGAAATGACGTCGCCCGAGTGGTCCAGGATTCGGATGTTGCTCTTGGACAGGATCCATTGGATCTTGCCGGTGGAGAGGTTCTTCTTGACGATCACGGGGTAGTAATCGCCCACGTTATAGGTCGCACCGTAGACGAGAAAAACCGAGTTGTCTCCCGGCTCGTACCAGACATCGCGGGGCCGGTTCCTCACGTGGATCTTTTTCCGGGGAATGCTCCGGACATCCAGCCCGGGAATCACGAGGATATCGGCCCAGGGGTCGGTCTGGGCCTCCAGGGCTTCCGAAAGCTCCCGGCTGTCCATCACCTTCTCCACCCCCGGCTGCCGGGCGATGCTTTCGGTGGACGCCCAACCCGTGCCCCCAAGGTGCCACTGGTGGAGGAAAAAAAGGTAGGTGATGAGGAAATAGGGCGCAAAGGAGGTGATGATGCGGAACCTGCCCCGCCGGACCGTGAGCGCATAATAAAGACCAGCCCACAGGAGAATCGCCGCCACCGTGTACATCCCCATGGATCGCCAGAGGACGACGGTCAGGAGGAAAAAATAGGCGCCGTAAAACCTCAAGGCCGGAGTGAAGGCCAGCGTGTAATGGACAAAATCCACCCACACCAGGAAAAACATGGCCCAAAGACCGATGTTGCCCGCATAGGTCAGGATTCTGAGAGCCTTTTTCCGGTGAAAAAGGCTCTCAGGATGCATTCGGATGAAACGGCGGGTAAAAACCATCTCCAACAAGACAACAACAAGGAAAAGGGCGTTTCGTTTGATATTGTTGTTGACGGGAACGAACAGGGCGAAAATCATGCACAAATGGATGTAAGCGGCCACCAGCCAAGTGGAAAAAAAAGGAAACAGGAGACGGTACAACCTGGACAAAGGCGTTCCTGCCTTGTTTGTGGTTTCGTTCACGATAGAATGCATCCGGCCTCAGGGGAAAGATAGAGATTTGAAAGTCCAGCCCTGTGTATTTTATTTGAAGAAATACATTATCAAAACAAGGTGCTACCCGCAAGGCGCATTGTATCCGGGAACAAGGTGTCCGGCCTGCTCCCCCTCGTGCGCAGGGGAGGATTTCCTGGGAAAAGGGATGAAGGAAAACAGCGGCCGGAAAGGGTCCATGCGGGCCGGCGTCCATGACCGCGCCAGGCAGGAACTCCCCATGCCCGGTTGCGGACGGGGCGGGGAAAGTGTAGTGTCCAGACCTCCAGGGCAACCACGCCTGCCCTGCCGGCAGGTTCCCGTATCAACGGCCCTCGCCCATCCCCGGCTGAAAATCTTCCCGAAGGGTTCCGTCCCGCCACCCGGGAGGCCGAGGCCGGCGCGAGGAGGCCCCAGGGCGAACATGATGAACCTTGACCGATTCCTGGCCGTGTACGACACCGTGCCGCCCGCCTATTATCGCTGGATGCTGGACCTGTTGCGGCCCCACCTCCGGTCGCCGGTGCTGGAGATCGGATCAGGCCCGGGGATCGTGACCCGGCTTCTTCTGGATGGGGGATGGGCGGTGACCGGCCTGGATTGCGACAAGGCCGCAGCCGAACGCCTGTCGCAGATGCTGGGAGACCGCGAGGGCTTTTCCATGCTGGAGGCGGACGCCACCCAAACCTGGCTGGGCGGCCTGCCCGGCGCGCCTTTCGCCACCGTCCTTTGCCTGAACGTCCTGGAGCACGTCTCCGACGACCTGGGGTTCCTGAAAAACCTGTACGGGGCACTGGCTCCCGGAGGAAATGCCCTGGTCCTCGTTCCGGCGCACCCCTGCCTCTTCGGCCCCCTGGATGAGGAGTTCGGCCATTTCCGGCGCTACCGCCGCCGGGATCTGGAAAGATTGATGAGCCTCGCCGGGTTCCGTTGCCAGGTGCGCCCCTTCAACCTCCTGGGGGCCGCGGGCTGGTGGTGGCGGTTCAAGGTCTTGAAACGCAAGGATTTCAGCACGTCCCAGAACAGAATTTACGCAGGGATTCTCCCCCTGGCAAGGGCTTTGGAAGCTTTTGTCCGGATTCCCACGGGACTTTCCCTGATCGCCGTGGGAGAAAAGGACTGAATGGCGCTGGCGCACGACAACCTGACCGTGGTGGGCGGGGGCATTGCCGGGCTCACCCTGGCCGATCACCTCTGCCGCATGGGCGCCCGGGTGGTGCTGGTGGAAAAGGAATCCCGGGTGGGGGGCCTGGCCCGGAGCATCCCCATCAACGGACAGATGCACGACCTGGGTCCCCACAGGTTTTACACGCATGATCCCGAGGTTCTCGCCTACATCGAAGATATCCTGGGGGACAACCTGCAGCACCTGGAGAGAAAGACCTCCATCCGCCTTTACGGCAGGGCGCAGCCCTGGCCCCTGACCCGCCGGATCTTCAAGGACATGCCGGTAAGCCATGTCGTACGGGTGGGCCTGGAGCTTCTGGGCCGGTCCAGAAAACCGGTGGACAATTACGAGGAATACGTGAAGAGCCGCTACGGCGCCACCCTGTACGGGATTTTCTTCAAACCGTTCACCGAAAAGTTTTTCCGCAGCCCGGGGAGGGACCTGCATCCTGACTGGGCCAGGGCCAGCATTGACCGGGCCATCATCGACAAGAAACCCGACACGGACAGCCTGCACTACCTGATTTCCAGGCTCCTGAGCCCCAAACGGGAAATGCGGTTCGCCTATCCTGTTGAGGGCGGCATCCAGGCTTTTTCCGACAGGGTGGCCCACCGCCTGGCCACGTCCGGAAGGGCCACGGTGATGACGGGCTCCGCCGTGACCGGGCTCGACATGGAGGCCGGCCGGATAACCGGACTCACCCTTTCCTCGGGTGAAAGGCTTTCCCCCGGCAATGTCGTCTGGACCGGCCCCCTGGGCCCGCTCTTTGAAATGGCAGGCGGAGGCGGGTCCGGCCTGGGCTTCCTGAACACCTCCTTCCACTTCCTGACCGTGAAACATCCCCCCAGGGTCCACGACCAGTGGATGTACGTTCCGGAACAGGAATTCCGGGCGTTGCGCGTGACCTTTCCGGCCAACTTCCATCCCCGGGAGAGGGAGGGGTGGGCCACGATCTGTGTAGAGGTGACGGCCCCACGGGAAGGGTCAACGGAAAGGGACCTGGAGGAGGAAACCGTGGCGGTCACAGACGACCTCGTGCGCCTGGGAATCATTTCCCACGGAGACGAGGTGGTGGACCGGCAATCCCGGGTGGTGGAAAACAGCTATCCGGTGTACACCAAAAACTATCCGGCCGAGCTGCGCCGTTGCCTGGCCAGGCTTTCCGGCATTTCCAACCTGTACCTGACCGGGCGTTCGGCCACGTTTTCCTACAACAACATGGACCACAGCATCCGCCAGGCCATGGACCTGTCCCAGTGGCTCGGCGACATGGACCGTCCCCCTTCCAGGGAGGAGAAGTTGAAAAAAATCCTGTCGTCCCGTCCCCGGTACGGCCGGGTGGAATCCGGGCAGGCGACGCCATGAAGGTCGTCCTGATCAATCCTCCCCTGGTGGGCCAGGTCAACGACTTCATGGGCCATGTCCCGTTCCAGCCCGTGAGCCTCCTGTACCTGGCCGCCTCCCTCCGGGCTGCGGGGATATCCGTGGAGGTGGTGGACTGCTTTGCCGAGGCCCGGGAAAGCCAGGCCGGGTTCTCCCGAAACCTGTCCCTGCGCGGCCTTTGGGGAGAGGCCCTCCTGGACCGGATTCCCGGGGACGCTTCCCTGATCGGAATTTCCTGCCTGTTCGGGGTGCAGCATTCCATGGTGGTCCACCTCATCGCCAGGATCAAGGAACGGTACCCGGCCCCGGTGGTGGTGGGCGGGGATCACGCCACCATCGTCGCGCCGGAATTTATTGCCGCAGGGGCGGACTTCGCGGTGCGAGGAGAAGGCGAACGGGTGCTGCCCGCCCTGGCTAAGGCCCTGGGCTCCCCGGAACGGTTGTCCCAAATTCCGGGCCTGGTGGGGAAGGATTTCGACAACGGCCCGCCGGTCCCCATCCGGGACCTGGACGCCCTCCCCTTTCCCGCCTACGACCTCCTCGACCTTCCGGCCTACTGGGAGTTCGGGGACGCCCACGGCCCCCTGGTGGGCCCCTACCTGGACATGATCACCTCCAGGGGATGCCCCTACGGCTGCAACTTCTGCGCGAGCCCCGCCCTGTCGGGACGCCGGTGGAGGGCCCGGAGCGCGGCCGGCGTGGTGGAGGAAATGGCCCATTTCCACCGGACCCTGGGCGTAACCGACTTCCACATCCAGGACGCCAACTACACCGTGAACCGGAAGCGGGCCCTGGAAATCGCCCAGGGCATCCTTGCGGCCGGGCTCCCGGTCACCTACAGCCTTCCCTGCGGCATCAAGGGGGAGACCATCCGCCCGGAGGACCTGGACATCCTGGCCGCCTCCGGTCTCCACTATCTTTCGTTGGCACCGGAGTCGGGCTCCCAACGGATGCTTGGCCTCATGAACAAGAAGATGGATTTCCAGCACATGTTCGACCTGGTGGCCCGGGCCAAGGCCCTGGGCCTGAACACGGCGGCGAGCTTCATCATCGGCTACCCCGGAGAAACCGACCAGGACCGCATGATGACCCTCCGACTGGTCCGGAGGATGACCCGGGCCGGGGTGGACGAATTCGCCGTGTTCATTATGACTCCCCTGCCCGGGGCCAAGGCGGCCGAGCTCTTTCCCCCGGTGGATTACGACGGCATGTGCGTCACCCCCAGGTGGAGGGAGGACTTTGAGGACCTGGCCCAATGGCGCCGCCGGATCCTGACCGCCTTTTTCCTCGCCAAGTTGAGATGGTTTCCCGGCAGGATGCTCATGCACCTGGTGAACGTGGCCCGGGGAAAGGGCACGGTGAAAGGCGAACTCGTGGCGCGCAGGGCCGTACGTCTCCGTTTGCGCAGCCTCGCCTCCAGGTTCACCAGGACTCATTCCTGAAGGCTTTGCCGAGTCCAGGGACGCCGCATTGGGGACCGTGCCGCATCCAGGCCGGGTATTTGTCCTGGCGGGGAAAAGCCTTGTGCGGCTCCCGGGCAAGGCCGTATTCTTTCCTTTTCACGACCCATTTTCCGGAAGGCGGCCCGGCTTGAACGCGCGGGAGACAAGAGCCCATTTTGACGCCCTGGCCAGGGAAAAGCGGCCCGCCCGGGGCCTTGGCTGCGGATTCGGCCAGCGATACGATCCCCCTGGCATGAGCCGCCAGACCGGTCTTTTCCGTCAACTGGACGCTGTGCTGGAAAACAGCCTGGACGCCTGGGGCGCCCTGCCTCCTGGGCCGGTCCTGGACCTGGGGTGCGGCACGTTTTTTTACCATTCCCTGCTCGCCAAACGCTTTCCCGTGGTCCTGGGGGTGGATGGCTCCTTTTTCATGCTCTCGGCCGGGGCGGGGAAATCCGGGTTCCCGGCGGGGACTCTGGCGGCCTGCGCCGATGCCCGAAGCCTGCCCCTTCCCGATGCCGCGTTTTCCTGCGTGTTTTCCCTGGACGTCCTCCACCACCTGGACGAGCCAGGCCGGGTCATCCGGGAAATCCGCCGGGTGCTGGCACCGGGCGGGCTGTACGTGGCCATCGAACCCAACCTGTTGAACCCCGGGATGCTCCTGGCCCACCTCCTTCCTCCCGAGGAACGGGACGCGCTCCGGTGGAACTGGCCCGGCCGCCTCCGGGCCCTTTTGAGCCCGATCTTCGGGGAGGTCCGGCTTTCCTATTTCAACCTGAGCCTTTCCCGGGGCGTCTCCACGGTGGCCAACGCGCTTTTCCCCTTCCGGGCCAACGGCTCGGGGCCCTGGGCCATGCGCATGGTGGCCGCGTGCAGGAAAAGCCCATGAAGGCAGCTCTCGTGAATCCGCCCCTCATCGGGCACGAAAAGGACCTCTTCGGCCACATCCCCTCCATTCCCGTGGGGCTGTTGTACGTGGCCGCAGCCGTCCGGGCCCAGGGGCACGAGGTGGATGTGGTGGACGCCTTTGGCGCAGCCCATGAATCCCGGCGGCCCTGGCTTTCCGGATACATCCTCCAGGGGATGACCCCGGAGGAGACCGCCGCGGCCATCCCCCGGGACGCAGACCTGGTGGGCATCTCCGTGCATTCGGGCCTGGGCTTCACCTTTGCCCGCCAGCTCATGGCCCGGGTTCGCTCCCTGGGCATCCCGGTGGTGGTGGGCGGTCCTTTTGCCTCCACCTGCCCCGAGGCCTTTGTGAACGCCGGGGCGGACCATGTGGTGGTGGGAGAGGGGGAAGAGGCCCTGCCCGCGCTTCTGGATACGATGAAGGCCGGGCGGCGGCTCCCGGGGCGGGTGATCCGGGCCGCGCCGGTGGCGGACCCGGATTCCCTGGCCCATCCGGCCTACGACCTCATCCGCCTGGAGCCTTATTACGAGGCGGGGAGGGCCCATGGCCCCCTTTGCGGCCCCTACCTTCCCCTCGTCACCTCCCGGGGATGCCCCCACTCATGCGCCTTCTGCGCAGCTCCCTTTCTGGGGGGCGGAAAATGGCGGCCCCGGGACCCGGACAAGGTGGCGGACGAGGTGCGGGCCATGCAGAGGCGCTACGGGGTCCAGGACTTCCACGTGCAGGATGACAACTGCACCGCATCCCGGGAACGGGCCGCAAGCCTGTTTCGCGCCACAGCCCGCCTCTCCCCTTGCCCCGGCTTCTGCCTGTGCTCGGGCATACGATCCGACGATGTTTCCGGATCCCTCCTCGAAACCATGGCCAAGGGAGGGGTGCGCCACGTCAGCTTCTCTCCGGAAAGCGGCTCGCCCCGGGTCCGGGCCCTCATGAAAAAACAGGTGGATGTCCCCCATCTCCTGGACATGGTAAGGATCGCCAGCCGCCTGGGACTGGGAACCCAGGCCTGCTTCATCCTGGGTTTTCCCGGCGAAACCGGCGAGGACCGGGGCATGACACGGGGCCTTATCCGGCGTCTGGTGGCCCGGGGACTGGACGATGTTTCCCTGTTCATCATGGCCCCGGTGCCCGGCTCCGCCTGCGAGGGGACGCTGGGGCCTGTGCCGGAATACGAGGGACTCTCCTGGTCCCCTTCCTGGCGGCCGGACTACCCGCGCCTGCAAAGGGCGCGGACATCCATGTACCTGGAGTTCTTCCTAAGGAAGCTGGTCCACCATCCCGCCAGATTCCTGGCCTATTTCGCCCGGGCCCTGTCCGGCCGGTACCGCAACAAGGGCGAAATGGTCATCGGCTCCCTGGTCCGGCGGTTCGCGGAGGATTCGGGACTCCGGTCACGGCACCGGGCGCGGCCACGGCCACGGCCGGTGAAGGGGGGATGACCGCATGGGAGTATGGAAAGGCTTGAGCCCGCGAAACTGGGGCCTGGAAGATCATGAAAGGACCCTGAAAAATCTTTTCACCTTCCTCGCCCTCAGCCTGCTGGTCCTCTTCTCCGCCAAACTTGCCGTGGGCTATATCCGTTCCCTGCCCCTGTTGTTGCCGGACGAGGGCGACATCCTCATTCCGGCCTTTTTTCATCTGGAAAAAGGAATCGGATATCCCTTTCAGAAGTATCCCCCTTTTCCCTTCATGCTTTATGAAACCATGCTCTGGGTCTTCAGCTGGTTCCTGCCCCTCAAGACCTCCAATCTCTTCCTTGCGGGCCGGCTGATCAACCTGGGGCTTTGCAGCGCCAACATCCTCCTCCTTTTCGTGGCGGCCCGGGACTGGATGGAGGACCGATGGGCCCTTTTGGCCGCCTTCTTCTTTGCGTTCTGCCCCCTGACTCTCCTGTCCTACGCCTTTGTGAAAACGGAAAGCCTCCTGGTGGCCGAAATCCTGGTGGCCCTCTGGGCGGGTTTCCGGGTCATGAAAAACCCGGAAAGCGCGATTTATAACGGGGTCTGCGCCCTTGCCGCCGCGACGGCCGCAGCCACGAATTTCAATCCCATGCCAGCCGTGATCTGGCTGGCCTTCGCATCCATGGGTCTTTCCCAATCCGGCATGAGGCTCCGGCGTATTCCGTGGGGCCTGGCCGTTGGTCCCGGGACCCGGTGGTTTGCCCCCCTATGCTTCCTGTTCCTCTTTTTCCTTTTCCTGCCGGCCTGGGAAGCGCTGAAGGATTTCTCCCTGGAGGAGTTCCGGCAGGATTGCCACGCCCTTTCCGCCCCGACCCTTTTCCGGGCCACGGAAAGCTTCCTGGCCTTTCCCTACGGGAGGATCGCTTTCCCGTTCACGTTCCTTCTTCCCTTTGCCCTGGGCCCCTTGCACTACCTTTTAACCCTCGCCGCCCTGGGGTTGCGGGCGGTTCCTCCCAAATGGGCGGCCTCCTGGATGATTGCCTGCGCGGTGTATCTTGCCCTTCATATCGCGGTCATCGTCCCCTTGGGTTTTTCTTTTCTCATTCCGTTCGTGCCCGTGGCCTCCGTGGCCCCCGTATTCCTGTTGAAACGGACGCGAAAAATCCTGGGAAGGGGGGTGTTCGTGCTGGTCTTGCTGCTGATGGGGCTTTCCCTGTACCAGAGCCCCGCGTTGATAGGCATGGTCGGCAATCTGCAGATGAACCTGAAAAAAATTCCCGAAGATTGCAAACGCCTTGTCAGCCATTGTGACACGGCCAACCAGGGCTGGGACCCCAACGCCCCCTCGGAGGACATCCTGACGGACCTCCCCACGCACCTGTTCTATTCGGATTCCTATGGGTCAAGCTTCTGCAAGGCGGGCAATGACAAGGAATGCCGATTTTTCAGGAACCTGACCGGCCCGGACAGCCCTTATACGGTCCAATGGGTGAGCCGGACCCAATATCCCTGGAAATGGCTGGCCGTTCGGATCAACCCCGAAGCCTCCTTCAATTTTTATCTTTTGGAGAGAAAGGAATAGGAGCGCTTTTGCAACAGGGTGCCGGGCCCGGAGCCGGGGCCCCTTGCAATTGCCGGGGGCATGGCCTATTTTTTTTGAGTCCCCCCGCGAATCTCCATGCGTGGCACGGAAAAGGAGTTGTTCCTCCCGCCTTCCGGGCAGCTGGACCATCGGAAAGATGCCCGCCTTTTGCGGCGCCGTTTTCGCTAAACACCGGAATCCGCTTTTTTGGGCAAGAGGAAGCCCCCGCTGACGCCGGGCGGAGGGGGATGAAGGCCGCAAGAAAAATTCCATGATCCCCCCTCCGGGCGCAAAACCGGCCTGTCGCCCGGACAGGGGTCTGATCGAGAGATGTCATGCGTGTCGCCTTTGTGCAGAACGTCTGGTTCGACAATCTGGGTCCCATCGGCCTTGCGGAAATCCTTGAACGCCAGGGGCACCAGGTCCGCTTTTTCCTGGAAGACCGGAGCTGGGTCAAACGGATCGTTGAATGGGCCCCCCATGTCGTGGCCTTGAGCGCGACCACGGGGAACCATCTCCCCATGCTGAAAATGGCCGAGATCGCCCGGTCCGCCGTCACGCCCAGGCCCGTTGTGATCCTGGGCGGTCCCCACGCGACCTTTTTCCCGGAAGTGATCCACCATCCCGCCCTGGACGCGATCTGCCGGGGCGAGGGCGACCTGGCCCTGCCTCAATTTTTGGCGGAAATGGAAGGCGGCGGTCTCCCGGAAAAAATCCCCAATTTCTGGATCAAAAAGGACGGGGTCATCCTCAAAAACGAGATCGGCCCCCTGGTGGTGAACCTGGACGACATCCCGTTTCCCAGGCGGACCCCTCTTTACTCGGAGTACCGGTTCCGGCGGAATTATCCCGTCAAAACCACCGTGAGCAGCCGCGGCTGTCCCTTTGGGTGCATCTATTGCTACAACAACATCTACAAAAAAATGGTGAGGGGAAAAGGCCCCTACGTCAGGCGGAGAAGCGTCTCCCATCTGATGGAGGAACTGTTGTATCTCCACAAGACCTATGGGTTCAGGTCCCTGGAAATCCTGGACGACATCTTCACCATGGACAAGGCCTGGACGCTGGATTTCGCCCGGGAATACGCGAGGAAAATCCGGCTCCCCTACGCCGTCCTCAGTTCGCCCGGATTTCTGGACCCTGAAATCATCGAGGCCCTGAAGGACTCCAACTGCCAATGGATCGCCTTTGGTATAGAAAATGGCGATGAAAATATCCGAAGAACCATCCTGAAAAAGCCCTTCCTCAACGAGGATTACCGGGAATTGGCCGGCATGATAAAAAAAGCGGGGATCCGGATACAGACCTTCAACATGGTGGGGCTTCCCGGAGAAACCGTGGAAAAGGCCATGGAAACCGTGCGCCTGAACCAGGAGATACGCGCGGATTATGCCTGGTGTTCCATGGTGCAGCCCTACCCCGGCACGGAGCTGGCGGAAATCTGCCTGAAACAGGGCCTGTTGCGCGAGGAAGACCTGGAGTGGGGCGGAATCGCGTCGAAAAGCATCTACGATCAAGGCATGATCCAAAACGAGGAGGGTGCCAGCCTCTCCAACCTCCAGAAGCTGTTCCCCCTGATGGTGTGGTTCCCGGCCCTCGAGCCCCTTTTCCGCCTCCTGATCCGCCTGCCCCCCAATCCCCTGTTCCGGTACGTTCACCAGGCGACCCTGGGTTGGCAGGTCAAGAGGCGCGGGAAAATCCGCTTGCTGGAGACCCTCGAAATTTACCGGCGGTTTGCCCGGCACTACTAGGGCTCCCTCTCCAGACGAACCTGGAAGCGTTCGGACATGATGTTCTCCGTGAGGACCTGGTTCTCCCTTTCCAGGAACGCGGAAAGCTCCATGGGAGGAAGGTTGATGAGGCTCTTGGCGCCGGCGAGGAGGTGCAGGGGCATTTTGCCCAGGCGCCTGGCATGGGCGATGGACTCCTCCTCCAGGAAGGCCGAGGGAACCACCCGGTCCACCAGGCCCATCTCCAGGGCCTTTTGCGCGCCGATTCCCTCCGGAGAAAGAAGGATCTCCCAGGTCTTGCTCCTTCCCAGATGTTCCAGGAGAAAGTAAATCCCCCCTCCCTTGGGTATGAGGCCCAGTTCGGGGCTCGTGAATTTCAAGACGGCCCGGTCTCCCATGATCCGGTAGTCGCAGGCCAGGCTGATGTTGAAGAAGGGGGCCTGGATCTCCCCGCAGTCCCCGTGGATCACGAACTGGGGCATGGCCCGCAGGCTGAGGACGATCTGGTTCACGGCGTTGAAAACCCGGGCGGTGCGGTATTCATTGGCTCCCGGACCCGTGAGGCTCCTGAAAAAGGCCACCGCCTCCTGGTGGGCGACCTTTTCCGGGCAGCCCAAAAGGAGCACCACCTTCACCCTTGGCTCCCGGGACACGGATTCCAGGTACTGGAGGAAATCCTCCTTGCCGGGCAGTTCGGCCAACTGGCCCAGGAGGTTCTTCTTGAAATGGATGACAACGATGTCCTCCATGGGCTCGGCGAAAAACAGCTTCGAATCATGGTCCAGATTCATGTTTTTTCTCCTTGTGGATAGTCCGACGGGGCAAGAGAATGAGGTCCAGGACAGGAGAACCGGGACAAGGGATCATTCCTCCGGCGTTTCCGTGTCCGGGTTCTTTCCCAATGCGCGATCCAGTTGGGCCTGGGCGGTCATGGCCCCGTAGAGCGCCTGATAATAGTCCGTATCCGCCTGGGTCAGGAAGGTCAGGGCGTTCAAGACATCCGTGGAGGTGGCCGCCTGCTCATGGTACTGGAGCCGGGTGATGCGCAGGTTTTCCCGGGCCTGTTCCCGGGCCTGCAAGGACGTCTCCACATTCCTGACCGCCACCAGAAGAGACCGGTATGCCTGTTCCACTTCCAGGCGCACCAGGTCTTCCAGAGCCAGAATCCGCTGCCTGGCGGCCCGCAGGTCGAAATGCACCCTGGCGACCTCGGCCCGGGTTCTTCCCCAGGCGAAAACTTCCCATTCCGCCTTGATCCCCACGGCGGAGTTGTACCGGTTGGAGTAATCGTTTTCATCGGCGGCCGGGTTGTTGCCGTTCTGTTCGTAGGAGGCAAAGGCTCCCACCTTGGGATAATAGGCGCTCCTGGCCGCCGTGACGGCTTTTTCCAGGGTTTCCAGGCCCAGCCTGCCCGCCAGGAGCAGGGGACGGCCCCCGAGGGCCTGGGCGGTGATGGCCTGGAGATCGAAATCCGATTCCGGGACCGAATCCACGTCTTCCGGAAAAACGGGCGCGCCGGACTCCTGGCCGATGAGCAGGTTCAGGCCCGTTTCGGCAAGCTTATGGGCCGCGGCCGCCTGTTCCCGCTGCTGGCGCGCGCCGGCCAAAGCCACCTGGGACCGGAGCAGCTCGTTGTAGGGGATGAGTTCCTGGTCGAAAAATTTTCGGGAATCCTCCTCCTGGGATTCCAGGGCCGCCACGGCCTGGTCCGCCACCCGGAGGATCTTGCCGGCCAGGAGAAGCTGAAAATAGGCGGCCTTGGCATCCCGGACCAGGTCCAGTTCCGCCTGCCTTTGCTCCATCTCCCGGACCCGGGCCTTCAAGCCGGCCATCCGCAGCCGGCTGGTGAGGCCGAAGCCCGTGAAAAGCGGCTGAATGACCGTGACGTCCCAATGGTACTGGGTGAGGTCCGCCACGGGGATGGTCATGCCGCCGCTCTTCATGATGGGCTGTTCGTCCAGGTCGGTCCAGGAGTAATTCGCCGTGACCCGGGGGAGGAAATCCGCCAGGGCGGCCCGGCGCTCCTGAAGGGCTCCCGCCCGGTCCAGGCCGGCCGCCCGGAACAGGTAGCCGTGCTCCCGGGCCATGCGGACCGCCTGCTCCAGGCTGACGCGGCCGGCCTCCGGGGAGCCGGCCGCCGGATCGCCCGCCGTTTCGGGTCCGGCCAGGGCCGGAGCCCCTGCCAAGAGAACCAGCATCAGCAGGAAATTCCAGCCGGAAAAAGTCCGGGCCCTCCATTTTCGCCCGAAAATCATGAAGGTTCCTCCCTTTCACCGGATTGCGCCGCCAGGGGCCTTACCCGGTAAAACAGGGCGAACAGGACCGGGACGATGATCAGGGTGAGCACCGTTCCGAAGGCCAGGCCGCCGATGATGGTGAGGCTCATGGCCCCGAAAAACGGGTCCGGGAGCAGGGGGAACATGCCGAAAATGGTGGTCACCGAGGCCATGCACACCGGCCGGAGCCTGGAGACCGAGGAATCCAGGATGGCGGTATGGCGCCGTTTTCCGGTCTGGATGTCCTGGTTGATCTGGTCGATGAGCACCACGGCGTTCTTGATGAGCATGCCGGAAAGCCCCAGGAACCCCAGGGTGCAGTTGAAGTCAAAGGGCTTCCCCGTCAGGAGGAACGCGCCGGTGACCCCCACGATGGCCAGGGGCAGGGTCAGGAAGATGATGAGGGTCTGGCGCAGGGAATTGAACATGCCCAGAATGGTGAGCACCATGAGGAGGAAGAACATGGGCACCATGCTGAAAAGCCCGGTGTTGGCCTCCACCTGCTTCTCATATTCGCCGCCCCATTCCAGCTGATAGCCCGGCGCCATCTCCAGGGCCTCGATCCTGGGGCGCAGGCGGCTGAACAGGCCGTTGGCGTCGCCGTCCCCGGGGTCGCACCACACCGAGATGGTGGGCTTCCGGTCATACCGCCAGATGATGGGGTTTTCCCAGGAGGTGGCCAGCTCCGTGACCACCTGGCCCAGGGGAACCGGCTTGCCCGCGGCAGGGGCGAAAACCTGGACATCCTGGAGGTCCTCCACCCGGTCCCTCTCGTCCCCGGGCAGGCGCAGGATCACGGGGAGGAGGTCCTCGCCCTCCCGGTACAGGCCCACCGTCCGGCCGGTGAAGGACGCCTGGATGGCCCGGGCGACGTCCGGGCGGGTGACGCCCGTGCGCCGCGCCGCGCCCTCGGAAATCACCGGGAGAATGGTTTCCACGGGCTGGCGCCAGTTGTCCCGGATGATGATGGCGTCCGGGTCCTGGGCCATGATGGCCCGGGCCTGCTCGGAAAGGTTCCTCAGAACCTTGGGGTCGGGCCCGGAAAACCGCGCCTCGATGCGGGCCCCCACCGGCGGGCCGTAAAAGAATTCCTTGAGCTTGTATTCGGCGTCCGGGAAATTCTCCCGCAGGTGGTTTTCCAGATCCGGCAGGATTTTCTTGATCTTCCGGAAGTCGTCCACCGTGGCCAGGACCTGCCCGTAGGCCGGGTTGGGCTGTTCGGGGTTGTAGGTGAGGATGAACCTCAGGGCGCCCCGGCCCACGAAGGTGGAGGTGGCCGTCACGCCCTCCAGGCCCTGGATGTATTCCGCGATGCGCTCGAGGTCCCGGGAGGTCTCCTGGATGTGGGCCCCCTCGGGCCGCCAGAAATCCACCATGAACTGGGGCCGGTCCGAGGCCGGGAAGAAGGACATTTTGGTTCTTCCGAAGCCCAGGACAGCCAGGACCACCACCGCGGCCAGGACCGCCAGCGTGACGAGCCGGCGGCGGAGGCACTGGTCCAGGAACCAGCGGTACTTGCGGAAAATCCGGCCCGAATAGGGGTCGTTCTTCACAAAGCCCTTGGCGCTGGGCAGGAACTGGACGCAGAACAGGGGGGTCAGGGTGAGGGCCAGGACCCAGGACAGGCCCAGGGAAATGGCCATGACCTTGAACAGGCTGCCCAGAAACTCGCCCGTGACGTCCTGGGACGTGCCGATGGCCGCGAAGGCCATGATGGCCACGGCCGTGGCCCCCAGGAGGGGCCAGGCGGTCTTGGCGCAGGTCTCCAGGGCTGCCTGGCGTCTGGGCACGCCGCTTTTTACCCGCACCAGGATGCCCTCGGTCACCACGATGGCGTTGTCCACCAGCATGCCCAGGGCCAGCACCAGGGCCCCCAGGGAGATGATCTGGAGGCTGATGCCCATCCACCGCATGCCGAGGAAGGTGCCCAGGATGGTGAGGACCAGGATGACGCCCATGAGCATGCCGCTGGCCAGCCCCATGGCGGCGAAGAGGACCAGGAAAACGATGGCCAGGGCCTCGGCGAAATTCACGACAAAACCCCGCAGGCTCCGGGTGACCGTTTCGGACTGGAAGGCGATGACGCCCATTTCCATGCCTGTCGGGGCCAGTTGTGAAAGCTCGCTGATGCGTTTTTTCACCGCCTCGCCCATGGTCACCACGTTGCCGTCGGAGGTGGTGGCGATCCCCAGGCCCAGGGCGGGCTTGCCATTGTACATCATGAGGCACTGGGGCGGCTCCAGGTAGCCCCGCCGGATCCGGGCCACGTCCTTCAAATGGATTTCCCCGCCCTGGGGGCCGCAGTGGACGATGAGGTTTTCCATGTCCTCCAGGGTGGTGAAGCCGCCGGTGGGCAGGACGCGGATATAGTCCCCGCCCACCTGCACCCGCCCGCCGTCCGCCACCTGGGACTGGTTGTTTAAGGTGGCCACCACGTTCTGGACGCACCCGCCCAGCTCGGCCAGCCGGGCCCGGGAGATCTCCAGGTAGACCGTTTCCGGCTGGTCGCCGTAGATTTCCACGCTGGCCACGTCCCGGACCAGCAAAAGCTCCCGGCGGAGCAGCTTGGCGTAATCCTTCAGTTCCCTGTAGCTGAACCCGTCTCCGTAAACGGCGAAAAACACGCCGTACTCATCCCCGAAATCGTCATTCACCAGGGAAGGTCCGGCCCCGGGGGGAAGCCGCATCTGAATATCGCCCACCTTGCGGCGCAGCTCGTCCCAGATCTGGGGAATCCGGGCGCTGTCGTACTGATTCTTCACATCCACAAAAATGATGGACAAACCCGCCCGGGAGATGGACCGGATCTCCTTGACCTGGCCGAGCTGCTGGATGGCGCTCTCGATGGGTTCGGTCACCTCCTGTTCCACCTCTGCGGGGCTCGCCCCGGGGTAGGAGGTGATCACCAGGGCCGTCTTGATGGTGAAGGCGGGGAATTCGAGCCGGCCGAGATTTTTGTAGGCGAACAGCCCCCCCACCAGGAAGCAGAAAGCCATGACATAGGCGAAGGTCTTCTTTTCCAGGGCGTATTCCGTGAGTTTCACCGGGCGGCTCCCCCCTTCCCGTCCAGGAGCCGGATCTTTTCCCCTTCCCGGAGGAAACGGGCGCCCGCGCCCACCACCAGGTCGCCCTCCCGGACGCCGTCCAGGATGAGGACTCCCTCTTCCCGGGGTTCACCCGTGGAGACCCGGGCCCGGCTCACGGTCATGGCGCTGGAATCGATCTTCCAGACGGAAGGCTCGCCGTCGCTGCCCGCGAAAATCGCCGAGCCGGGCAGGTACAGGGCCGGGCGTTCCTCTTCCGGGGACCGGAGGGAGATGGAGACCTCCGCCGCCATGCCGGGGAGGATGACCAGGCCGCCGGGAACCACCACCTGGACGATGAGGGGATAGCTCATGCCGGGCCCCTCGGTCTTCCGGCCGATTTCCTCAAGCTCGCCGGGGAGGGTGACGCCCGGATGGGCGTCAAAGGAGCAGGCGAATCCTTTCCAGTCCGCCATGCGCGCCATGAGGGTCTGGGGCACGCTGGTCCGGACCTGCATGGAGGAGAGGTCCAGGAGGGACACGATGGGGTGCCCCGGGGCGACAGTCTCGTAATTGTCCACGTACTTCCGGTTCACCATCCCCTGAATGGGCGACCGGAGTTCCGTGTCCCCCAGGGCGTTTTTCGCCGCCTCCAGGTCCGATCGAAGGAGGCGGACCTGGGCTTCCATGGCCTCGACATCCTCCTTCCGGGCCCCGGACCTGCCCATTTCCAGGCCTTTCTGGGCGGCGGTCACCTGGGCCTGGGCGTTTTCCCGGCCGGTCCGGGCCGAGTCGAAGGCCGCCCGGGCCACGGCTTTTTCCTCGTAAAGGGTCTTGTAACGCCCGAAATTGCTCTCCGCCTCCGAAAGCTGGGCCCGGGCCGCCTCCAGGTTGGCTTCCATCCGGGCGATGTCCTCGGGCCGCGCCCCGGTCTTCATGGCCGAAAGGTTGGCCATGGCCTGGGCGATGGCCGCTTCCAGGCGCTGGATGTTCAGCAGGAAATCCCGGGGATCGATCCGGGCGATGATTTCGCCGATGGAAACCCGCTGGCCGGTTTTCACCCCCACGGAGATGAGGGGGCCTCCCACCCGGAAGGAGAGATCCGTCTCGCTGTCCACCTGGGCCACCCCCGGAAAGCTGCGGGTTTCCCAGGCGTCCGCCCGGGTCACCCTCACGGCCTTCACCAGCCGGGTTTCCCGGAGATCCGGGGCAGGCGCCTCCCCCGCCATGGAGCTTTGCACCGGCAGGGCCACGGCCAGAAGCGCCGCCCAAAGGACGGCCCGGACGACCCAAGGTCTCAACGCATTGATTTCATTACGCGCCATGCTTGGCTCCTTGTTTGGTCAGGAGGTTTTCGTTTTTCCACAAGGAATGGATGACCCAGCCGAATTGGGAGAAAACCTGGCTCATCTGGAGGCCGATCCAGGTTTTCTCCCGGGACTCCTGGTCCGAGTCCCAGTGAAGCAGGAGGCTCAGGTCCGTGGGAAGGTCCGGGTTGGTCCACAGGGAGATGGATTCGGGCAGGTCCGATGAACGGGCCATGGGCAGTTCCCGGGCCTCCCGGAGGGCAAGCTCGTAGCAGGGGGAATCAAAAGCCCGCAGCTGTATGACTTCCACCCATTTCATGGCGCACCGGTTCCGCCCGGGGGCAGGGGAAGGGAGTGGTTCCTCTTGTTCATGACGGCTTGTGCGTTCCAGAATAGCAGGAAGGGTGCCAAGGTGAGAAAATGAATCATATAAGCAGGTTAAGAATTTTTGAGCCCGTAAACCGTTTTATTTGACGGATCATATCGTCTTATTTGACACTTTCAATCGATTCTGTCAAATAAGACACTTCCGGATGCCGGGAAACGGGACAGGGGGAATTCCGCCATGGACGAGAACCAATTTTTCCGCGAAGCGACCCTGAGGATCTGCGGAAGCCTGCATCTCCGCCAGGCCATGGAGCAAACCCTCGAGTATATCCAGGGGGTTGTCCCGGCGGACTGCCTGTACATCGGGCTCTACGACCCGGACCGGAAGGTGGGCCGGACCCTGATCCATATCGCCCCGGCCCACTGGCCGAGATTCCCGGAAACCCTGGTCATCTCCGACGAAGCCCAGGAGCGGCTTCTCTTCGAGTGGAGCTCCAAGCCCAAGTTCGGCCTGTTGAACGACATCCGGGAAGAGGACCCCGCCTTCCGGGATCTCCTGCTGATGATGTGGCCCGGGAACGCCTCCCTGCTCCACACGGACCTGGAACTGGACTCCAGGAGGATCGGCGTGCTGCTCCTGGCCGTGGAGGGGAGGCACCAATACCGGGAGGAGCACGCCCGGCTCATGAGCCTGTTGAACGAGCCCTTTTCCGTGGCCCTGGCCAACGCCCTCCAGCACCAGGAGGTCCTGCGCCTGAAGGAAATGCTGGAAGACGAGAACCGCTATCTCCACACGGAGTTGCGGAACGTCTCCGGGGACACCATCATCGGGGCGGACTTCGGCCTGAAAGGCGTCATGGAGATGATCCGCCAGGTGGCCCCCATGGAAAGCCCGGTCCTCCTCCTGGGGGAAACCGGCACGGGCAAGGAGCTTCTGGCCAACGCCGTGCACGCGGCCTCGACCCGCCGGGACGGCCCCTTCATCAAGGTCAATTGCGGGGGGCTGCCCGAAAGCCTCCTGGACAGTGAGCTCTTCGGCCATGAAAAGGGGGCCTTCACCGGGGCGTCCGCCCGGAAAAGGGGACGTTTCGAGCGGGCCCACGGGGGCACGATCTTCCTGGACGAGATCGGGGAGCTGGGCCAGGCGGCCCAGGTGAAGCTCCTGCGGGTGCTCCAGCACCGGGAGATCGAACGGGTGGGCGGGACCGAAACCATCCCCGTGGACGTCCGGATCATCAGCGCCACCCACCGGAACCTGGAGGAGATGGTCCGCCAGGGGACGTTCCGGGAGGACCTCTGGTTCCGGCTGAACGTGTTCCCCATCATGATCCCGCCGCTCCGCCAGCGGCCCCAGGACCTCCCGGCCCTGGTGGACCACCTCATCCGGAAAAAAACCAAGGAGATCAAGATCACCCGGCCCGTCCGCCTGGCCCCCCGTTCCCTGGAAGTCCTGAGGCGGCACCCCTGGCCGGGCAACGTGCGGGAACTCCAGAACCTGGTGGAACGGTCCCTCATCCAGGCCCAGGCGAACCCCCTGGGGGACCTGGTCCTTGACCCGGACCCCGGCGGAACCCCTTCCTCCGCCGCCCAACCGGGCCGGGCCCGGGAAACCGAAATCCCGCCCCTGGACGAAGCCGTGGCCCGGCACATCATCCGGGCCCTGGAAAAGACCGGAGGCAGGGTCATGGGGCCAAGAGGAGCCGCCGAGCTGCTGGGCGTAAACCCCAGCACCCTGAGGGGCAAGATGCGGAGGCTCCGCCTGCTTCAGGAGGCCAGGCAAATCCGGGGACGGCCGTGAACGCTTCCCCGGCAGGTCCGATCCCATCAGTTCGGACGCCGTTCTGGAGCGATCTTATAAGATTTTGGACCGATCTTATAAGAAAGGACGACAGGAAGCCTTTCCTGGGGGATCCGATAGGCGCGGCCAAGGGATTTCGCCGGGTCCGGGAGGGTTTTTTCCGACCGTCCGGGCCGAGCCGAAAAAGCGCAAACAGGCCTCATGGCGCAGGGGTTTTGCGGCCGGGGTGGAAACGGAACCAGGAATTGGGTTAAAAGAAAGGGGAGAACGGGCTCATGGGCGAAACGCATTTCTTCACATCCGAGTCGGTGACCGAGGGACATCCGGACAAGGTGGCGGACGCCATCTCCGACAGCATCCTGGACGCCATCCTGGCCAGGGACAAGGCCGCCCGGGTGGCCTGCGAAACCCTGGTCACCACGGGGCTGGCGTTTATCGCGGGGGAAATCACCACCGAGTGTTACGTGGACATCCCCGAAATCGTCCGGAACACCATCCGGGAAATCGGGTACAACTCCTCCCATATGGGGTTCGACTGGCAGACCTGCGCCGTGGTAACAAGCATTGACCGCCAGTCCCCGGACATCGCCCTGGGCGTGGACGCCGGGGACGCCAAGGAGCAGGGGGCAGGGGACCAGGGGCTCATGTTCGGTTTCGCCACGGACGAAACCCCTGAATTCATGCCCATGCCCATCCTTTTCGCCCACAGGCTGTGCAAACGCCTGGCTGCGGTCCGGAAAAACGGGGCCATCGACTTCCTGCGGCCCGACGGCAAGAGCCAGGTCACGGTGGAGTACCAGGACGGGGCCCCCAGGCGGGTGGACGCGGTGGTGATCTCCACCCAGCACAAGCCCGACGCCACCCAGGCCGAGATCCGGGAGGCCGTCATCGAGGAGGTCATCAAGAAGGTCATCCCCCGGGAGCTCATCGACGGGGACACCCGGTACTTCATCAACCCCACGGGCCGCTTCGTGGTGGGCGGGCCCATGGGCGACTGCGGGCTCACGGGGCGCAAGATCATCGTGGACACCTACGGCGGCCAGGGCAGCCACGGCGGCGGGTGCTTCTCGGGCAAGGACCCCTCCAAGGTGGACCGGAGCGCCTCGTACATGGGCCGTTACATCGCGAAAAACATCGTGGCCTCCGGGGCGGCCCGGAAATGCGAGGTCCAGGTGGCCTACGCCATCGGCGTGGCCGAGCCGGTTTCCATCCTCGTGGACACCATGGGAACAGGCCGGGTGCCGGCCTCCCGGCTCAAGGAAATCGTCACCGAGGTATTCGACCTCCGTCCCGCGGCCATCATCCGGCAACTGGACCTTTTGCGGCCCATCTACCGGAAGACCTCGGCCTACGGGCACTTCGGGCGCAACGACCCGGACTTCACCTGGGAAAGGACCGACCGGGCCGAAGCCATCCGGGCCAAGGCTGGCCTGTAACGGAGAAACGCCGGCCGGCATCAACCTTTTCGAGGAAAGGCGGCACCATGATCAAGATTGGCATCATTGGAGGTTCAGGGCTCGATGATCCCGGCATCCTGGCCGACGGCGAGGCCGGGGTCCTGAAGACCCCCTACGGGCTGCCCTCCTCCCCCATCACCCAGGGGCAGATCAACGGGGTGCCCGTGGCCATCCTGGCCCGGCACGGCAAGGAGCACAGCCTGTCGCCCTCCCAGGTGAACTACCGGGCCAATGTCCATGCCTTGAAAGAGGTGGGGGCCACCCATATCATCGCCACCACGGCCTGCGGGAGCCTGCGCGAAGAGATCGGCCGGGGTGATTTCGTGATCCCGAACCAGTTCATCGATTTCACCCGGCTCCGGAAGAATACGTTCTTCGATTCCTTTGAGCAGGGCGCCAGGCACTGCGCCATGGCCGACCCTTTTGACGAGAGCCTGCGCCAGGCCCTGGTCAAAACCACCCGGGACCTGGGATTTACGGCCCACAACAAGGGGACGCTCATCACCATCGAGGGCCCCCGGTTTTCCACCCGGGCCGAATCCAACATGTTCCGCCTGTGGGGCGGGGACATCATCAACATGAGCATCGCCCCGGAGGCCTGCCTGGCCAACGAGGCGGAAATCCCCTACGCCGCCATCGCCATGAGCACGGATTACGACTGCTGGAAGACCGACGAGAAGCCGGTGTCCTGGGACGAGATCCTGGAGGTGTTCCACCGGAACGCGAAAAACATAAAGGCCATCCTCGTGGAGGTGGTCAAGAGGATCAAGTGACGGACGATCCCAGGTTTTCCCCTTCACCCGGAAAGGAAAAAGAGATGAACCTTGCCGAAAAAATCCGGACCGTGCCCAACTGGCCCATCAAGGGCGTCATGTTCCGGGACATCACCACGCTCCTTTCGGACCCGGAGACCTTCAAGGCCACCATGAACGTCTTCCACGAGCGCTACCGCGAAATACACGTGGACAAGATCGTGGGCATCGACGCCCGGGGCTTCATCTTCGGCGCAGTGCTGGCCCATATGATGGGGGTGGGGTTCATCCCCGTGCGGAAAAAGGGAAAGCTGCCCCACAAGTGCATCCAGGCGGAATACACCCTGGAATACGGCTCCGACGTGGTGGAGATGCACGAGGACGCCATAAGCCCGGGGGAAAAGGTCCTCATCGTGGACGACCTCATCGCCACCGGGGGCACCGTGTCCGCGGCCGTGAAGCTGGTGGAGCAACTGGGGGGCGAGATCCTGGAGTGCGCCTTTGTGGTGGAGCTTCCGGACCTGAAGGGCCGGGAGAGGATCGCCAGGCACAAGGTCTTTGCCCTGTGCGAGTTCGAGGGGGACTGACCTGGCCCGGCGGCGGGCATACCGAAAAACAAGAAAGCTCTTTTTGCCGCGGAAAAAGGGAGCATAACGCGAAAATCATTGACCGGGGGGCCGGGGACGGCTTCCCCACGCAAGGAGGCGTTCATGGACTGGGGAATGGAAAACCGTTTGTCCCGTTTGTTTCAGGCGGACGGGCACTGCATGTTTCTTCCCATTGACCACGGCTATTTCCAAGGCCCCACCCGGAAGCTGGAAAAGCCCGGCAAGACCATCGAGGGGCTCACCCAATACGCGGACGGGCTCTTTATCACCCGGGGGGTGCTCCGCAACTGCATCCCCGCGGACAGCACGGTCCCCGTCATCCTCCGGGTCTCCGGGGGCTCGTCGGTCATCGGCGCGGACCTGGCCAACGAGGAACTCTTCACGGACATGGAGGAGATCCTCCGGTTGAACGCCACGGCCGTGGGGATCTCCATCTTCGTGGGCACGGACTACGAGCGCCAGTCCCTCATGAACCTGGCCCGGCTGGTGAACGAGTGCGAGCGTTACGGCATCCCGGTCATGGCCGTCACAGCCGTGGGCAAGGAGTTGGAAAAGCGCGACGCCCGGTACCTGGCCCTGGCCAGCCGCATCGCCGCCGAGTTGGGGGCCCGGGTGGTGAAGACCTACTGGTGCGAGAACTTCGAGAAGGTGGCCGACGGCTGCCCGGTGCCCGTCATCATGGCCGGAGGCCCCAAGGTGGAGGACCGGGGCGTGTTCGAGTTCGTACACGACGGCATGACCCGGGGGGCCAAGGGCGTCAACCTGGGCCGCAACATCTGGCAGCACGAGCATCCCAAGGCCATGGCCAAGGCCCTGTGGGCCGTGGTCCACCAGGGCGCGGACCCGGGCACGGCCATGGAAATCTTCGAGGCGGAAAAGAGCGCCTGATGCGGGTCGCCACCTACTACAAAAACAATGACCTGAGGATCGAGGAGCGGCCGGTGCCCGGCATCGGGCCCGGCGAGCTTCTGGTGAAGGTCCTGGCCAGCGGCATCTGCGGCAGCGACGTCATGGAATGGTACCGCGTGAAAAGCGCCCCCCGGGTCCTGGGCCACGAGATCGCGGGCCAGGTGGTGGAGGCCGGGGAGGGAGTCACGGAGTTCGCGGCCGGGGACCGGGTGTTCGTGTCCCACCACGTGCCCTGCGGCGTGTGCCCCCTCTGCCTTTCCGGCCACGCCACCGCCTGCGACCTGTTGCGCTCCACCAACTTCGACCCCGGCGGGTTTGCCGAGTACCTCCGGGTGCCGGCCGTGAACCTGGAGAAAAAGGGGGTGTTCAGGATCCCGGACGAGGTCTCGGACGAGGACGCCACCTTTGTGGAGCCCCTGGCCTGCGCCCTCCGGGGCCAGCGGGCCGCGGGCATGGCCCCGGCAAAGAGCGTCCTGGTCCTGGGGGCCGGGATCTCGGGCCTGCTCCACGTGGCCCTGGCCCGGGCCCTTTCGGCCGGACGGATCATGGCCACGGACCTTAACCCCTTCCGCCTGGACATGGCGAAAAAGTTCGGCGCGGATTTTGTGACCAATGCCGGGGGGGACGTCCCGGCCCGGCTCCGGGAGGCCAATGGCGGAAAAGGCGCGGACCTCGTCATCGTCTGCGCCGGGGCGGTTTCCGCCATGGAACAGGCCCTTGCCTGCGTGGAGCGGGGGGGCGTCATCCTGTTCTTCGCCCCCTTGAAGCCCGGGGAGACGCTCGCCCTGCCGGTCTGGGACATCTGGAAGGACGGCGTGAGCCTGGTCACATCCTACGGCGCGGCCCCGGTGGACATCCAGGACGCCCTGGCGCTCATCCGCTTCCAACGGGTTCAGGTGAATGGCATGATCACCCACCGGCTTCCCCTGGCGGAAACGGGCAAAGGATTCGGCCTGGTGGCCCGGGCCGGGGATTCGATGAAGGTGGTCATCCTGCCCCAGGAATGAGGCTTTTCCGGGGCCGGAAAAGCCGCCCGGCCCCGGAAAAGCCCGGTCAAAAACCCGGCTTTCGGCCTGCCGCCCCCTCCAAGCGCCCTTCCAGGCCCGTCCCGGGAGGAAAATACGCCTGGCCATGCCCGGCTGGCCTGCGGCCACGTTTCTCCAGGTATTCCAGGAAGTAAACTGGCGTCCGAAATCAACGGGGAGGTCCGGTCTTATAGAATCGGACAATAAAATTGGCCCGGACTTATCGGCCCGGGCGACTAGTCAAACTTTTTCCGGGAAAATTGAGCCATTCTTTCAGGGAGGCTTTTTGGAAGTCACCCGAAACAGGAATGAAGGGGGCTCAAGATGAAAAGAATTCTTTTGGCCAATTCCCTGGGGCCCTACGAAATGGGCTGGGGCGAGGACGTCAACGACCTTTTCGCGGCTCGCCTCACCCGGGGCCAGGGCCCTTTCACCCTGAAGAGCCTGTTTCCCGCCTTTGCCCTGCACCTGCTGTCCGAAAACCTGGACGCCGACACCGTGGTCATGGAGTGGCCCACGGAAAAACTGTTCGCGGCCGAACTGAAGAAGGGCTACGACTTTCTGGGCGTCCAGGTTAAGTCCATCCACATGGACAACATCGCCCGGATGGTGAAGATGGCCCGGGAAGTCTCGCCCAAGACCCAGATCGTCCTGGGCGGCTATGGCGTGACCCACATCTTCAACCCCTATCCCAACGACCCCCAGGACGCGGCCCGGTATCTCAAGGAAAACGCGGACCATTTCTGCTTTGAGGAAGGCGTCACCTTCTTCCGCAGGCTCATCGGCCAGTCCACGGACGACCCCGTCACCCAGAAAAAGCAGCCCTTTTTCGAGGCCACCATCCAGGGAGCCGAGTACCTGGCCCGCTTCCCCCTGTCCTCCACCCTGGTGTCCCTGGGCTGCCCCAACGCCTGCGAGTTCTGCAACACCTCCCACTTCTTCAAGTTCAAGAAGATCTCGGTGTGCACGCCCGAGCAGGCCTGCGCCTCCCTCAAGGCGGCCCACGAGAAGATGGCCGGCCAGCCCTCCCTGTTCAACATGGTGTGGGATGAGGACTTCTTGATCGACCGGCCCTACGTCCTGCGCCTGGGCGAGCTGCTCCAGAAGGAGGGCCTCATCGGCAAGGTGAACCTCTTCTGTTTCGCCTCCATCCGCTCCATCTCCCAGTTCACGGTGGCCGAGCTGGCCGCCTGCGGCATCGGGGTCCTGTGGATCGGGGTGGAGTCCAAGTTCACGGACGAGGTGGTGGCCAGCCACAACTTCCAGAAAAGGATGGGCCGGGACGTGCGCGAGGTCTTCGAGGACCTCCACGACCACGGCATCCTCATCGTGGGCTCCAACATCCTGGGCCTGGATTTCCACAACCACGAGAACATCATCGAGGACATCGACTACTTCGTGTCCCTGAAGCCCGATCTGTACCAGGTGTCGCCGCTCCGCCCCTGCCCGGGCACCACGCTCTACGAGAGGATGATGGAGGACGGGCGCATCGAGGAGGAAATGCGGGCCGCGGACACCATGCTCTGGAGCGACATCGGCCTGAAACACCCCAACTTCAAGCGGGGCGAGATCCAGAAGTACTTCCAGATCGCCCACAAGAAGCTCTTCGAGACCAACGGGCCCACCATCCTGAACACCCTGGACGTCTGGACGCGGGGTTACCTCAACATGCGCCACTCCCCCAACCCCTATCTCCAGGTCCGGGCCGAACGGTGCCTTTTCCTGGCCACCAAGCTGGGCGCAGGGCTTTTGCCCGCCGTCCGGCTCCATGCCCCCAGCGAGGCGGTGCGGGAACGGGCCCGGGAGGTGGAGGACCGGTACCGCCGGCACATCGGGGATTTCGGCCTGGGGACCCGGGTGATCCAGGGTGCGGTCAACCGGCTCACGACCACCAAGGCCGGGAAGGAAAAGGCCGAGCCATCCGCGCCGCCCTGGAGCGTCACCCGCATCAAGGGCCTGGACGGCGAGCCCCGGGTGGTCCGCAGGGAAAAGCCCGTCCGTCACGCCCTGAGCAAGGTCTCCATCGGGGTCCTGCGCCGGGTCCTGGGCCTGAAGTACAAACCGGCCTTCCCCATCAAGCTCGCGGACATCGACGATTTCCCGGTGCAGTTCAAGACCATGGAGATCGAGGGGCACCGCATGAACTACGTGGACGAGGGCGAGGGAGAGACCCTGCTCATGCTCCACGGCAACCCCACCTGGTCGTACCTCTACCGCCACATGATCGCGGACCTCAAAAAGGACTTTCGTTGCGTGGCCCTGGACCACCTGGGTTACGGGCTCTCGGACAAGCCCCGGGACGGGGACTACTCCATGGAGGCCCACATCCGCCGCCTGGGCGTGTTCGTGGAAAAGCTCGGGTTGGAGAGGGTGACCCTCATCTGCCAGGACTGGGGCGGCATCATCGGGCTTTCCTATGCGGCCCGGAACAAGGAGCGCTTTTCCCGCCTCATCCCCATGAACACCACGGGCTTCCTGCCCCATTCGCCCGAGGAGTTCATCAAGTGCCTAAAGGCCTGGGCCTTTCCCTACCTGTGGTCCTTCAAGACCCCCATCCTGGGGAAAAAGATGGCCATGGACTGGAACATTTTCCTCACGGCCGGGATGCGCCTGGGCACCCACAACACCCGGCGCATGATGACCCAAAAGGCCATGGCCGGCTACCTGTACCCCTTCCAGCGGAAGGAGGACCGCACGGCCATCATGAAATCCGTGCGCCAGGTTCCCATGGGGCCCATGGACAAGGTATGGTGGCTTTTGCGAAGAACGGAGAAGGAGCTTGCCGGCTGGAACGTCCGCACCCGGGTGATCTGGGGCATGAAGGACCCGGTCTTCGTGCCGTGGTTCATCGAAAAGTTCGAGGAGATACTGCCCAACCACGCCCCCACGCTCAAAATCCCCACGGCGGGCCATTTCCTCCAGGACGACGAACCGGAGCTCATCATCCTGGGCATCCGGGAATTTCTCCGGGAAAAGGGCCTGAAGGGCAAGCGGCAGGCGGCCTGACGCGAATAAACGCCCGCCCCGCCGGGCGGGAAAGGGGTTTGGAATGAACGGAGACCTGGTCATCTTCACCGGAAAAGCCACCCCGGCGCTGGCGGGAAAGATCTGCGCCCACCTGGATCTTCCCCTGGGAAAGTCCATGGCCAAGGCTTTCTCCGACGGCGAGACCCGGGTGGAGATCCAGGAGAACGTCCGGGGCAAGGACGTGTTCGTGGTCCAGAGCACCTGCCCGCCGGTGAACCACAACCTCATGGAGCTTTTGGTGATGCTGGACGCCCTCAAGCGGTCCAGCGCCAAGCGGATCACGGCGGTGATCCCTTATTACGGCTACGCCCGCCAGGACCAGAAGGTGGCCCCCCGGGTTCCCATCAGCGCCCGCCTCGTGGCTGACCTCCTCACCGTGGCCGGGGCGAGGCGGGTCATCACCATGGATCTCCACGCGGGCCAGATCCAGGGGTTCTTCAACATCCCGGTGGACAACCTCTTTGCCGCGCCCATCCTCCTTTCCGACATCCGGGACCGGTTCACGGGCAAAAACCTGGTCATCGTGTCCCCGGACGCGGGGGGCGCCGAGCGGGCCCGGGCGTTCGCCAAGCGGATCCACGCGGACCTGGCCCTCATCGACAAGCGCCGGAGCGCCCCCAACCAGGCCCGGGCCATGAACGTCATCGGAGAGGTGGCCGGCAGGACGGCCATTCTCCTGGACGACATGGCGGACACGGCCGGGACCCTGTGCGAGGCCGCCCGGGCGCTCATGGAGCAAGGCGCCGAGGCGGCCCACGCCTACGTGTCCCACCCGGTGCTCTCCGGCCCGGCCGTGGAGCGCATCGCGGGGTCGGCCATCGAGTCTTTGGTGGTCACGGACACCATCCCCCTTTCCCCGGAGGCGGAAGCCACCGGCAAAATCCGGGCCCTGTCCATCGCCCCCCTGGTGGCCGAAGCCATCATCCGCAGCCACCGGGGAGACTCGGTGAGTTCGCTTTTCGTCTGAAGCCGCACCCGGAGGACCATGAACCCGACCTTCCCGTTTTCCGCCTTCGTGGGCCAGGAAAGAATGCTCACCGGGCTCCTGCTGAACGCCGTGAACCCCCGGATCGGCGGCATCCTCATCCGGGGCGAGAAGGGCACGGGCAAGAGCACGGTGGTGCGGGCCCTGGCCTCCCTGCTTCCCGAGATCGAGGTGAAGGAGGGCTGCCCGTTCGGCTGCGATCCCGGCGAAAAAGCCGCGGCCTGCCCTCACTGCGGTCAGCTCTCGCCGGATGAGGCTCCGGCCACGGTGAAACGTCCCACCCCGGTGGTGGATCTTCCCATCAACGCCACCGAGGACCGGGTATCGGGAACCATGGACATGGAGCACGCCCTGACCTCCGGGGAAAAACGGTTCGAGCCCGGATTGCTGGCCCGGGCCAATCGGGGTATCCTGTACGTGGACGAAGTCAATCTCCTGGACGATCACATCGTGGACATCCTCCTGGACAGCGCGGCCATGGGGGTCAACACCGTGGAGCGGGAAGGCATGAGCGTCACCCACCCGGCCCGGTTCATCCTGGTGGGCACCATGAACCCCGAGGAAGGGGACCTGCGCCCCCAGCTCCTGGACCGCTTCGGCCTGTGCGTCGCGGTGAAGGGTATAGCCGACCTGGACCAGCGGGACGAGCTTCTCCGGCGGTGGGAGGCCTTCGAAGCCAACCCGACGGCGTTTTGCGGCCAATGGAAAAAGGAGGAGGCCCGGCTCAGAAAGCGCATCGTCCAGGCCCGGAAGCTCCTGCCCAGGATCAAGGCGGACGCCGGGATCATCCGCATGATCACCGATCTGGCCGTGCGCATGGGCGTGGATGGCCACCGGGCTGACCTGGTGATCTTGAAGACCGCCAAGACCCATGCCGCCTTCCGGGGAAACCGGGAGGTGACGGAAGAGGACGTGGCCCTGGCGGCCAAGTTCGCCCTGTATCACCGCATGCGCCGCCAGCCCTTTGACGAGATTCCCGACGACATGGGCATGGTGGACAGGATCCTGAGCCAGCCGCCGGAAGGCGGTTGCCACAAAAAAAAACTCCTGAGGCCTGAGGCGTCGAAAAAAACCTCCGAGCCCGCCCGGGAGCGGGAGCCTGTCCGGGAGGCCCGGCCCCCCGAAGGCAAACCCTGCGACCGGCTGGCCGGCCAGGGGGAATGGGGCCAGATTTTGGAGGCCGGAGGAATGGCCGAGCTTGACCTTGAGGAGGAAAAGAGACGCCGGTCCGCAAAGCCCAGGCCCGAGAAGGGGCGCCTCTCCCCGGCCAGGGCCCTGCCCAAGAGGGGGCGCTACGTCCGGCCGACCCCGGCGGGCGGGCTGTTGGACCTGGCCCTGGACGCCACTTTCCGGGCGGCGGCTCCCTTTGCCCGGAGCCGGCCCCCCAGTCACCTGGCCATCCCCATCCTCCCCCAGGACTGGAGGGACAAGATCCGGACCCACAAGACCGGGGCCCTGTTCGTCTTCGTGGTGGACGCCTCGGGCTCCATGGGCACCCACCTCATGAGCCTCACCAAGGCAGCCATTCTCCAACTCCTGGACAAGGCCTACAAGGACCGGAGCGAGGCGGCCCTGGTGGCTTTCAAGGCCCGTGGGGCCGAATTGCTCCTGCCCCCCACCCGGAGCATCAGCCTGGCGGAGAAATGCCTCCGGGACCTGCCCACGGGCGGGGCCACGCCGCTGGCTGCGGGCATTTCCCTGGGCCACCGGGTGGCGGAAAGGGCCCTGGCCGGGATCCGGCATTCCTGGCCCCACCTGGTCCTGGTCACGGACGGACGGGGCAACGTGGGCATGGACGCAGCCCGCCGGGGGAGCGGGTTGATGGTCCTGCCCCTCCACGAGGAGGTCTTTGCCGTGGCCCGGAAGGTCCGGAAGGATACGCGCATCCGGTCCCTGGTCCTGGACACGGAGGAAAAACACCCCGGCAACCTGGACATGGCCCGGGAAATCGCCATGCACATGGGAGCCCGGTACGTGGCCATGGGCAACCTCCAGCCGGGGGGCATGATCCGGGCCATCATGGAATGAGGAGGAAGCAAAAAAAGGAACGCAGATTACGCAGGCAACTTGCAACAAACAATAGATTTCAGATGGTTAGGATTGGCGGCCCCGCAATAAATCGTCATCCCGGCGAAGGCCGGGATCCAGGACTTTTGCAAGGCATTGAAAAAACTGGATTCCGGCCTTCGCCGGAATGACGGGCACAAGGGCTTTCGACCTGCTGCATGGCCGTCAGGATTACAAAAATCTGGAGGCTCTTGATCCGCGATGGATCATCCTGGGAACATGAATCTGCGTAATCCGCAGGTTCTGCCTTTTTGCAGCCTCATCATGGAACAGGTAGCATAAAGAAGAGAGGAGCGGCCTTTTGGGAACCC
>JAHJUF010000152.1 GCA_018829095.1 Pseudomonadota bacterium
CCGAAGTCCGTCGCCCAAAAGAGCTCCTCTCCCAGCCGGGGGCACCGTTAAAAACATTCTTCCGGCCAGTACACGAATTTCCCCAGGAATTATGCCCCCGGCAATGTTCGATTATGGGAAAACCTGCCGCTGGGCATCCAGGGAGTCCATGGCCGCACCCGGTGTTCATGCAATGCTGCGAAAGGGGAAAAAGCCCGCTGGGTTTTTCCCAGAGCGGGCCAGGTGCCAGTGTTTCCAAGGCTCACGTGAACCACGTTGGGAGTGAAGAACCCGGACCAGACTGGTGTAGGCCTTGCTGTTTAGTAGACCGGAAAGTCGGGCCAATCCAGTCCTGCCGCCTCAAGAACCTGGAAAGCCGCACAAAGAGGAGGTAGTCGCTTCCCTCTCCCATTGGGAGAGGAGGGTGGCGACCAAGAGGCAACGGCAATAGGCCAAACAGGGCGTCCTGGGAGGCAGCTGTCCAACCAAAGCAGAGGCTGGTAAAAGGAAATGTCCCTTAACTTCGGAAAAAGGGTATCCCTGAACACCTGAACACCAAGCCTACGCAAGTGGCGAACAGGACGGTCTTTACTGCCAGGGCCGGGGCCAAGCCCATCCCCGCCGCTCCCACAACCCGGCTAAGGGCTGCCAGGGCCAGGAGCGCCACCAGGGGGGGCAGAACCACGGAAAGGGAGGTGGTGTGCACCCGGAGGAACCACCGACTCACCACGTACCCCATGGTCGCCATGGCAAGGTAGGAGGCCACCGTGGTCCAGGCGCTGGCCATGTAGCCGTAGTGCGGAATGAATAGCCAGTTCAACCCGATGTTCAACCCGCCGCCGATCCCCGCGATAATGGGCGAATATACCACTTTTTTCACGAATCCGATGTTCCGGCCATATATGAACCACAAGGCGTATCCCGCATAGCCGAACACCACCACATCCACGATGCCCAGAGCCGCGTGGAATTTCTCCCCGGCCAACATCAGCCCCACCTCTGACCCGAACAAGGTAAGAAAGGCCGCGCCGCCGAAGACGGTCCACACCATTTTCCGCACGTCCTCGTCCAGTTTCCGGTATCGCCCGGTATTCATGTACTCGAAATAGTCCGGAGTGAACGCCATGACGAGAGCCGAGACCAGGAGAGACAGGAGCATACCGATGTTATAGGCCACGCTGTAGAGGCCCGCGTCCGCGCTGCCGGAAATGGAGTTGATCATAACCCGGTCGAACTGGGCCAGGATGGTGCCGGAAAGGGTGTAGGGGATCAACGGCAGGGAATAGGAGAAGAGGTAGCGGACGTGGGCCCGGGTGGCGGATCGCCGGACAAAAGGCACAAGGAAATGCACCATCACTCCCACGAACAGTATGCCCCCCAGGAACTGGCCAGCCAGCAGGGCGAAGGACGGGTTTCCCCGGGCCAGGAGGACTCCGGCCACTCCGCCGGCAAAGCCCGCGTAGGCCCGGAGAGTGGTGGCCGTCCCGATCAATCGGCTCTTCTTCTGGGGCATGAAGACCTGGAGGAAGAGCGACTCTATGATGAAGGCCGCCACAAAGGGCAACAGCAGCCACATCAGGGGCCTGGGCAGGCCCAGGAGGCCGGACAGGCGGTTTGAAAAGGTCACGGCCAGGACCGAGAAGACCGCCAGGCAGGTGCCGGTTATGGCCAGGGTGGTTAGGAGGAACCCCCCGAAGTCGTCCTGTTCCTCGAACCAGTACCGGGACACAGCGGAAAAGGAGTTGGCCGACAGGAGCACGGCGAAGATCGGCACCCAGGTCCAGAACACGTTGACCAGGCCGTACTCGCTGGGGGTTAGGAGACGGGTGTAGATGGGCAGTGAGATGAATCCCAGGGCCCGGGTGGCCACGGCGGCGGAAAAGTAACTGCCGGCATGGGCGAACAGGCTCCTTTCCGCCATTAGGTCAACCTTTTCCTCTTCCGCCGAAGTGGTTATCCAACCGGTAGGCGAAAATCACGTCCTCTCCGGTTTCCGCCCGCACCCGGATTTGGGCCCTTCCAGACTCCGATTGGGCAGGGGGCTTCCGCGCCGGTGCAGGGGTCTCTATAGGCAAGGGCCAGGTTTTCGTTGAGCCTTGAAGGGACCTATTTCACGCATTTCAAGTATCCCCCAGGCGCCACGGTGATCATGAGCTTGTCCTCAATCTCCCGGTCCACAACAAAGCGGTCGGTGGTTTTCAAAAACTCCCTCACCGCCGTTTTGGGATTGTGTCCCGGCCCCCAGGAGCGGTCCGGGAAGAAATCCGCCGGGAGGTCCTCGATGATGGTGTCGAACACCACCAGGTAGGAGCCCAGGCTCACCAGAGGCGCGTAGGCGGCAAGCTCGCCTGCCACGTGTTCATGGGTGTGGTTGGAGTCCAGCACCACCAGGATCTTTTTCCGGTCCCGGGCAAAATTCTCCACCTGGCCCACCACCGCCGGGTCTGTGGAGGAGCCCTCGATCATGGTGATGCGCTTGAACAGGGGATGGGCCTCGATGGCCTTCTTGTTGTGCTCCCGGATCTCCACATCCACGCCCAGCACGTGGCCCTCGCCGATCAGCTCCAGAATGGAGGCGTACAGAATGAGGGAGCCGCCATGGGCGATGCCGGTTTCGATGACCAGATCCGGCTTCACCTGCCAAAGAATCTCCTGCATGGCCACCATGTCCTGGGGGAACTGGATGATGGGCAGGCCCAGCCAGGTGAAGTGGTAGGAGTAGCGCTCTTGGGATACCTCGGCCAGCCAGTCCAGGGACCGCTTTTTCAGGTCGCGGTCCTCGCCCAGCTTCCGGATGTCCTCCTTGTTCTGCTTGTGGAAAGCTTCCAGGCTCATTCGGCGTCTCCTTTTCTTTTGGCCGTCACCAGCCGCACCGGCGAGAACCGGCCCGTTGGGGGCAGGTCCACGGCCAGGCGGTGGATGGGGTGGTCGTAGTCAATGGCCTCGCCGGTCATTTTGGCCATGGCCGAATAGATGACCCGGGTGGCGAAGTAGTAGGAGCTGGAAAAATCGGTGAACAGCACATCCGTGAAAAACGGCGCGGCGGCTTCGGCAAACCCGGCTTCCGTGAAAAAGAGGTTGTGCCAGCGCACCGGGATTTCGCCAAGCCCCATTTCCGACCGGGCCCGGTTCATGGCCTCCTGGCCCTCCATGAAATTCTCCATGGACGCCAGTAGCCCGCCGGGGCGTATGTGGGCCGCGATGGAACCCACGGCCGTAGCCTGCTTGTCGGAGCTGGTGAGGTTGATGAGGCAGCGCATGGTGTAGGCCGCGTCAAAGGTCTGGCCGCCCAATGCCTGGTCCAGGGCCGTCACGTCCCCAGCCCCGAAACGCACCCGGTCCGCCAGGTCCGGCTCCCCGGCCAGTCGCGCGCGGGCGTTTTCGACCATCTGGGGACTGTAGTCCATGCCGAAAAACGAAATCTCCGGCAGGGCCCGGGCCGCCAGGAGGGTGGAGTAACCGTCCCCGCAGCCCACGTCCAGAACCCGGGCTCCCGGGGGCAGGCCCGCATCCTTTAACACCCGGATCAGGGTGGCGATCTCCAGGCGGCGCAGGTGCACGTCGTTGGTGGTGGCGTCCGGGCTGCCCGCACTATTGGCAGCTCGTTCGTCCCAATACCGCCGGATTTTTTCCTCTTCCTGAATCATTCGTTTCCGCCTCCCGCTTTGTGGCGGTGTTAAAAAAAAGTATGGCTCCCAACTATTTACAGCTCATCGGTCTTTTGATATAATGAAATCAGATCGTTAAGGATGGATTTCATTATGCAGACCGCCGAGATTTCCTTGCTGGAGTGGCTGAAGCGTTATGGCACGGACAAGGCCTGTGCCGCAACCCTTGCCCGGTAGAGGGTTTTTACTTCCCCAAATGCGGACACGACGCATACTATTATTACTCGGGTCAGAAAATATTTCTATTCCTTCCGGCAAACCCGAGTCACGAAACCCGCTATTCGCGGGGTCGCCGAGGGGTCATGGAAAAGGAAACCTTTTATGCTCCCCGTAATACCTTGCGAAGCGCAAAGTCTGTCAATGCGTGAAGTGTCGGCATCACACTTCGGTTACGGCAGGCACCCTGTTTCATTCGACCAACCTGCCCCTTGTCAAATGGTTTTGGGCGATTTGCCTGGTGGCCTCGGACAAGGGCGGCATCTCCGCCATGCGGCTTTCCAAACAGATCGACATCTCCTGGATCACGGCGCGAAGCATGTTGAAGAAAATCCGCGCCGCCATGGCCCACAGAGACAGCATTTACAGGCTTTTCAGCGAGCGGGTTGAACTGGATGACGCTTTTGTCGGCGGCAAAAAACCCGGAAAAAGGGGGCGGGGCGCTGGAGGAAAAAAGCCCGTGTTGGTAGCCGTTGAAAAGCGAGGCAAGACCGCCGGATTCGTTTCCATGAGAGCGGTCGAGATCATTTCCGGGGAAGAGATCAAAAGGTTCCTGAGCCGCAGCGTCCTCCAGGGCCAACAACCTGGACATCCAGGAGTTTATGATCCTCCCCGTGGGCGCCCCCACCTGGCTGCCCCTGGTCCATATCGTGATCAGAAACATGAAGACCTTTATCAATGGCACTTTCCATGGCGTAACCCACAAATATCTCCAGGAATATCTGGATGAATTCTGCTAACGGTTCAACCGCCGGTTCTGGAAGCCCGAATTGCCGTTCAGGCTGCTAAACGCATGCGCCAACCATGCCCCGGCTCCTTGCTGAGAATGATTAGGAACCATAATTTTTTGCCTGTCAGGCATTCCGTACCTCCGGGGACTTGAACCGGTCCTTGTTCAATTCCAAACGGTGATAATAAAGGTCATCAGGGCTTTATTCTCCCCCCTTGCCCTTTTCCCTGTAGATTTCATCGCCCATGACCTTTCCGGGTCAGGGGCTGGAATCCTTGAGGGAGAAACCAGCGGATCCGTGGAAACGGATGGCCATGGGATTGTTGGAGAGAACGCTTGCGTAAATCCGGTCAACCCCGCAGGAGTCGAAAAGCCACCGCAAAAGGGCCATCTCGGCAAAGTGCATCAGGTTGGGATGCCCCCCATCTCACCCCGGATGAGATTGTCGAGTTCCGCGGAATTCCCGGAAAGGTCCAGAAATCCGTGCTGGCCCACCAGACGGGTGCCGGTATGGATGAGAAACAGCATCCGGGCCGGGTCCGGAATCACGGTGTTTTTCAGCCATGCCTGTATGCGAGGTTCGGGGCCGATGAACTGGGTGAGGAAGGACTTGGTGGCCATGTTGCGCCATTTGGTCATTTTGGCCAGAATTTCATCATCCTGAACCATGGCCTCTGTAACGGGAAGGAGATGCCCCAGCCCCTTTTTTTCAGGATCCACGATCTTGATTTTTAGGTCTTGTCTATCTTTTTTCACGCTCAGAATGCGCTCCGAAACAGGGTCCATAGGACTTCCTCCCAGCCTGAAGGCCTCTTTTCCGCCTTTGTTCGCCTCAGGCGGTTTTGCCCGGGAGCCATACGGCTTCGTCCTTTTGGGAAAAAGGGCTTAACTCCTGAAAATCTGCCACATGGTTTGTGTTTGGGCCACGCGGCTTTCCCCTGAAAGGGAAGCGTGAGAAGACGGCTTCGAACGGATCATTCAAGAACGGCAAAAGAAAATTGGGAAACAAAGGGGAATCTTTCAATCCTCAGGTTGGACAGGCCGATGGATTCCAGGACGGCCAGGGTCTCTCCGGGCTATGCCTTGTCATTGAGTTCATCAAAGGCGATCACCGCACCCATTGGCATCCTATGCAAAAAGTCTCAAGCGCCACCCTGGTGGGCTCATAAAGATCAAAGTCCAGATACAGCATGGCCACCACTAGGTGGGGATTATCCTGGAGGTATTGGGGGATGGTATTCGTGGCGTCCCCCTTAACCAGTTCCACCCGGGGAATGTGCTCGATGGGCCGGTTTAAGTCATACAGGTGCACACAGTTGTTGAGATAGTCAGAGGCGTTGCAGGACAGGCCCCCCTCCACGGCAAAATCCGTGTTGTCCCCCCGGTCTTTTTCATGGATTTTGGCAAAGCCGGTGAAGGTGTCAAAACCCACCACTCGCCTGGTGTGGTTCACGGGTTCGTAAATGGCGCTTAGGTTGGCCCAGGTCATGAGGCCGCCCCCAAGAAAAACGCCGCATTCGATGATGTTTCCATGAATGCCCAGCACTTTTTGAAACAGGATGTTTTTGGCCAGAAACACGGAGAGGCTTTGCCGGTGGACGTATTTGGCGAAGTTCTGCAGTTTCTCAAAGGTTTTCCCCATGCTTCCGTCAAAGTACTTTTCCATTTCCGCTTGATAATCAAAGTCCTATTGGGTCTGGCTGCGCTGGTCCTGCATCCTGCTATTCATTTTCACCGCCTTTTGACCGTCATCGTGAAGAAAGTACAGGCAGCCTTGGAGGCTTTTCATTGCAAAGAAATGGAGGGATTAGGTCTCCCTGACGAATGAGGAAAGGTGCCACGGCGTGGTGGAAAGATCAAGGCGTAAAAGTCAAAAATTAGCTCAGAATTTCGCTTTCATTTCCGGGTGTCACCGGCGTGTGAGTAAATCGGCACGCAAAAATATATCGCCCCCGATTACTTTGAACACGGATTTCCGGTAAAGAAAGGTGTGCAAGGAGGATGGATCGATGGGAGACGAGAAGCCGCAGGCAGTACCTTCCGCCGGGGGATGGAGGGAGGCCACAGGCCGACCGGAGTTCCCCCGGACGGAGGCTCTGTCAATCAAACTGTGTAACTGGCCAAATCCTCAAACGGTAGTGTCCAGAATTTTTCGCACTTTTGTTTTGGGTGCAGCCTTTTCCAGGATCTGAGGTTTGGGTCTCCCTTTGGGGCCATGGCCCCAAAGGGGCGAGTCTTATGCGATGGCCCGGGATTGTTCCTCCAGGCGGTCCATGCTCAGGTAGCGCCGGGTGCCCCACTTGGTGCTTGAGACGTGCCGGAGGCGGGCAGCCACCAGCATGACCGCCGACTTGCCATCCGGGAAGGCTCCCACCACCCGCGTCCTTCGCCGGATCTCACGCATAAGCCGCTCCATGGGATTGTTGGTGCGGAGGCTTCGCCAGTGCTGGCTGGGGAAGGCGTAGTAGCTCAGGGTCTCGTGGGCGCTTTCCCCCACCAGGGCGGCGGCGTTGCCAAGCTTCATCTTCTTCAGCTTTTGCGCCACCGCCGCAATCTTCTCCTTGGCTGCCTCCCGGTCTTCCTGGGCGTGGATGGCCTTGAGCATGGCGGCGACCTCCTTGCCCCTCGTCTTGGGCACCTTGGTGAACACGTTCCGG
>JAHJUF010000153.1 GCA_018829095.1 Pseudomonadota bacterium
CCCCCTTTGAAAAAGGGGGGGCTACCCCCGGGAAGCCCGGATGTTCCCGGCGGCCTGAGGGTGTCTTGGGCAAGGCGCGCAAGCCGGGCGGGGGCGAGGCGTACTTTTGTACGTTGAGCCCCCGGCCGGTGAAGCGCAACGCCGCCCGGGACGTTTTTGCCTTTCGAACGAATCCCCCCTGCCCCCCTTTGAAAAAGGGGGGGCTACCCCCGGGAAGCGGATCCATCCCAGGCGCACCATGGCCGGCACCCACAGGAGGTCCGCGGCCAGGGCCGTGAACAGGGCCACGGGGAGCAGGGTGCCGAAGATCTTGACGGAAAAGTAGTCGCTGGTGCCGAAAGGCGCGAACCCGGCCACCAGGATCACCGAGGTGATGATGATGGCCCGGCCCGAGTAGTGGAAGGCCTGGTTCACGGCCCGGTTGACGTCCGGGGTCTTGGCGGACTCGAACTTGAAGCGCATGAGGAAATGGATGGTGTCGTCCACGCCGATGCCGATGGCCACCATGAGCACGCCCATGGCGTCCGTGTCCACGATGTCCCAGAACCAGCCCGTGTAGCCCAAAAGGACCAGGAGGGGCAGCACGTTGGGGAACATGGAGATGAGGCCGATCTTGAACGACCGGGTGGCCAGGATCATGAACGCGGCCACCGTGACCAGGGCGAACAGCAGGCCGTTCCGTTGGCCGATGATGATCTGGTGGACCCATTCCCCGATGAGGGACTCCATGGAAAAGGTCTCGCACCGGATTTGCCCGGGAAACCTTTTGGCAGCCTCCTCCCGGATTTTCGTCCCCACCTCGGCCGCCTCGATGACCCCCATATCCTCCATGCGCACGGAAAGCCGCACGGTGCGGTGCCCCGGGTCCACGAACCGGCCAAGCTCCTCGCCCCCGGACATCTCGAAGAGCAGAAGAAGCTGGGCCAGGGCCTGGCGGTTGTCCGGCAGGGGGCTTTGGGCCGCCATTTCCGGGTTGATCTCCCGGTACATCTTCCTCACCAGGTCCACCACGGAGACAGCTCCGGTCACCCGGGGAATGGACTCGATCCAGGACTCGAAGGCCGCGATTTCCGCGAACCGCTCCGGGTCCAGCATGGCCTCGGCCTCATCGGTCTCCAGGTACACGTCCAGGGGGTTGGTGCCGGGAAAGGTCTGCTTGAAGAACCGCTGGCTCTGCTGGATGATGTTGTCATCGTCGAAGCGCTCGGAAAACTGGGCCTCGAAATGGATGTGGGAAAACCCGTAGAAGGACAGGGCCATGACGGCGAAGAACACCAGGTTCACAGTCTTGGGCCAGCCCGTGGCCAGCCGGGCGCAGAGGGAAAGCACCGAGTCCAGGAGGCCCTGGGCCGTACCGGCGCTCCCCGTGCGCCAGGGTTTGGGCTGGGGAATGCAGGAAAGGAACACCGGCACCAGGGTGAGCGCCATGAACAGGGCCACGGACACGCCGAAGCCCATGAGGAGCCCCAACTGCTTGAAGATGGGGGTGGGCACCAGGGTCATGGACATGAACCCGAAAAAGGTGGTGATGGAGGTGTAACCGCAGGCCGTGCCCACCTCCGTGCCCATGGCCAGGATGGCCTCCCTTTTTTTGAGGCCCTTGGACAGCTCCAGGAGATACGACGAGCACAAATGGAGCACGTCCGCGAAACAGGTGATGAGGACCAGGCCCGGCACCATGGTGGTGACCACGTTGATGTGGCCGTAGAGCAGCACGGCCAGCCCCATGGTCCAGGTGATGGCCATGGAAGTGATGATGAGGGTGATGACCACGGGCCAGAACCGGTGGAACATGACCCACACGGAAAGGAACAGGACCAGCGCCGTGATGGGCAGGATCACCCGGAGGGTGAACATGCTCTCGGTCATCATCTGGCCCAGGACGGCCACCAGCCCGCCCCGGTGGATCTCCTTGACGTCGAAACCCTTGTCGGAAAACACCTCCAGGACCCGCTTCACGGTCTTGGGGGAGGTTTCCATGCCCCGCTCGCCGGACTCCAGCTCCACCACAAGGATGGAGTTTTTCCCATCCGGGGTCACCAGCCAGCCCCGGGTCAGGCTGTCCGTGGTGATTTCAGCCAGAAGCTCGTCACGCCGCCCGGGGTCCTCGATGAGGATATCCGCATAGCGCTCGATGATAAGCTCGTCGCCCTTACCCTCGATGTGCTGGGCCGACGCCAGGCTCTCCACCCGCCGGATCTCCGGGTCCTTTTCCAGCTCGTCCGTCACCGCCCTGACCCGGGAAAGGACGTCCGGGGAAAGGACATCGCCGGAGATCCCGAAGATGGCGATGGCGTCGCCGCCATAGTCCTCCATGCGGTACAGGTATTCCTGGTAGCGGGATTTCCCGGAAAAGAACAGCTCCCCGGGGGTGCTGGAGATGGTGACCTTGGCGAAGTACCAGCCAAAGAAGATGGTGGCTGCGGCAAAGGCGAGGACGATCCAAAGCCGGAAGGCCAGGACGAAGCGGATGTATCGGGTCATGAGGTTTTCATCCGGAAAGGAAAAGGGCTCTGAACCTTGTTTGTTGCAGATTGCGCCTTGTGGAGCAAGGGGGATTTTGGGCATTCAGGCGGAAAGCGGGCCGCCTTCTCCAGCGGGGGAAGCGGATGAAAAACTCTTGGGGGAGGAGCCTGGCCCTGCCCCGTGAAACCGGGTTCCGGCCGGGGACCTACCTGGCCGGAGCCGGAGAGGCCGCCGCAGCCGCCTCCGCCTCCTTGTTGAACTCGATGATCTCCTGGTCCAGGGCGTCCATCTTCTCCTTGAGCGCCCGGACCTTCTGGTTATGCTCGGCAATTTTCTGGTTGTGGATATTCACGGCCCGGCTGTGGCGGATTTTCCTGCCGAACGCCTCCAACTCCTTGCCCGTCTGGTCCAGGGCGTCGTATTCCTTCTGGAGCGCCTCTTTCTTCTTCACCAACTCGCCGTACCGGGCCTTGCGGGCGGCCTTGGCCTCCTCGGCCTTGCGGGCGGCCTCGGCTTCGTTGGCCTTTTTCCCCTCCTCCTCCCGCTTTTTGCCCGACTCCTCCAGGCTGCCCACCCCCAGCCGCTCCTGGGGAGAAACCACGCCGCCGGTGGGGGTGTACACGTCCGGGGCCGAGTAGGTGGTGATTCCCACCTGTTGGTCCGGGGGTACGTCAAGAAGATTGTCCGTGAAGTGCACGGCGCCGTCGGGGCCCTTGTACTTGTAGAAATCCGCCCGGGCCGGGGCCGGGGCCAGGAAAAGGGCCGCCAGGAAAAGGGCCGCTAAAAGGGGAACCAGTCTTTTTCCGGTTGAAAAATGGATGGTTTCCATGGGTCCTCCAAAAGTTTTTCCGGGAAAGGGGCCGCCCGGTGATGCGCAGCTTTTCATCATAATACGGCCAGCCGAATGGTTTTGCAAGAACCGCAGCGCCGGACCGGGGAGGGAGAGGGCCCCGTTCCGTTGGCGTGGGCGCTCGGGAGACCCGGCCGGTTTGCCCGCCTTCACCCTATTGACGTGGATGCAACTCGCCCCTATTCTGATGAATCTCCTCAGGTTCCGCGCCCCAAGCGGCCTGTTGCAATAATGGCGGAAATGGCTGTTGACCGGCATCTCCATCCCCGGCGGAAAAAGACCATGATCCTAAAACCCCTGTTCGCCCTGTTCACGGTCCTCACCCTCTTTCCAACCCTCCAGCAGGCCCATGGCTCCGAGGCCCTGGCCCTGGACTGCGACTGGGAACAGGTCATGGACAAGGACGGCATCGTGGCCTGGCGCAGGCCCGTTCCCGGAACCCCCATCATGGAGATCCGCGCCGCCGGGATCATCCAGCAACCCGTGGAGGTCCTGGCCGAGGCCCTCCGGGACGTACCCGCCGGGCCCCTGTGGATTCCCAACTGCGTGGAGGCCCGGGTGCTCTCCCGCCGGGACAAAAACAACATGACCATGCACCACGTCATCAAGACGCCCTGGCCCTGCGACTGGCGCGACGTGGTCCTGGCCACCAACGTCACCTACCGCATGGAGTACGGCCGGGGCATCTGCGACCTCACGGTGGAGGACGCCCCCTCGCTGTCGGCCAACCCGGACCGGGTGCGCATCCGGGATTTCAAGGCCCGCTTCGTTTTCGAGTATTTAGGCCCCAAGGCCACGGGGTTCATCCTCACCACCCGGGTGGACCCGGGGGGGTATCTCCCGGCCTTTCTGGTGAACTTCTTTTCCAAGCACTTCGCCTTCCGCCAGATCGAAAACCTCCGAGAGCTGGCCAAGGACCCCAAATACGCCCGCCAGGCCCAGGCCTCCGAGGACCAGATCCTTATACAATCCTGGCTGTCGGATCGGGAAAAGGCCCGGGAAATCTTCAAAAACCGCCTCTCGGAATTCATCCTGGACCCGGAGTTCGTGGACACCCTCTGCCATAGCCCCCTGTTTGACCGGTTCCACGCCTCCCGGGGGGAGGTGGGGGAGATGGGGGCGGTCCTCATCCTGGGATGGGGCTCCAGGGACAGCCGCTTTACAGCAGCCAAAAAGCTCCTTCTGGCCTATGCCGAAACCATCACCCGGGACCGGAACGCCGCCCGGAATGTCGCGGAAAACGAGTCCCTGGGCCGCCGCCTGGTCCTGGGAGACCGGGAAGCCTTCCCCGGCCCCGTGGCCCAGAGCATGGCCCGCCTCCTGGGCTGCCCGGCGGAGAAATAGACCGGAACGCAGGGCACGTCCCCCCCCCTTTCCCAAAGGGGGGCAGGGGGGATTCGCCCCGGCCGGCACCCTCTTCAGGAAATCCAACGCAAGGGAGAACGCCATGGAACCGGGAAAAAACCCCGCCATCCAAACCTCCTGGATCGTTTGGGGCGCCATGTTGACTTCGGTGTTCCTGTACGGCGTGGTGGCCCGGATCATCACCGCCCAGGGAGCCCTGCCGGACATGGACGTGCCGGCCTACCCCGTGTTGCGGATCGTCTTTATGACCCTGGGGGCCGCGCTGCTGTTCGCCGCGCCTGCGGTGGGCCGCAAGCTCGAGGCCCTTCCGTCCGTCCGGGCCGCCAACCCCGACCCGGCCCGCCAGCGCCTCGCCGCCGCCATGGTCAGCTGGGCCATGGCCGAGGCTGTGGGCGTATTCGGCCTGGTCCTGTATTTCCTGGGCCGGGAGCCCTGGGTCCTGTACGTATTTTTGGGCGCGTCGGCCGTGGGCCTGGTGGCCCTGCGGCCGGACTCCCGGCAATACCAGGGATAGAAAAAATCTCGCTTTGGGCCGGCCCCCCCTTTACATTCCCGCCGCCTTCTGGCAAGGGAAGCCTGCGGGCGCGGTAAAGGCCCGCCTTGCCAGGAGCTGTTTCCTTTTCCCCATCCCGAAAGGAGCCGGGGCGCGTTGGTCGCCCCCACCAGTCCCGCCATGGAAGAAAAAATCACCTCGGCAATCGTGGAGCGGTTCTTCGCCAAGCTCAAGGATCACCTTTCCGTGGACGTCGCCATCGTGGGCGCGGGTCCCTCGGGCCTCATCGCCGCCCATGACCTCGCTACGGCGGGAAAAAAGGTGGCCCTGTTCGAAAAGAAGCTCGCCCCGGGCGGCGGCGTGTGGGGCGGCGGCATGCTGTTCAACGAGATCGTGTTCCAGGACGATGCCCTGTCCATCCTGGACGATTTTTCCATCACCCACCGCCCGGCCGGGGACGGCTACCACACGGCCGACGCCGTGGAGGTGGCCTCGGGGCTCATCTTCGGGGCCATGAAGGCCGGGGCGGCGCTCTTCAACACCGTGTCCGTGGAGGACATCGTTTTCCAGGACGGCCGGGTGGCCGGGGTGGTCATCAACTGGACCCCGGTGGTCCACATGAACCTCCACGTGGACCCCCTGGTGGTGCTTTCCAAGGTGGTGGTGGACGGCACGGGCCATCCCTCGGTGGTGGCCAATCTGGCGGCCCGGAAGGCCGGGGTTCGCCTGGACACGGAAACCGGCGGGGTCATGGGCGAAAAGCCCATGTGGGTGGAAAAAGGGGAGAAGAGCACCGTGGAAAACACCCGGCGGATCCACCCGGGCCTCTACGCCTCGGGCATGGCGGCCAACAACGTGTCCGGCGGGTTCCGCATGGGCCCCATCTTCGGCGGCATGTTCCTGTCGGGCCGCAAGCTCGCCCGCCTCATCCTGGAGGACCTGGGATGAACCGGGACACCGCCTTCGGCCTGTACCTGGTGCTCACCGACCCTGTGGCCGGGTACGAAGCCTGCGCCGAGGCGGCCGTGGCCGAGGGGGTGCGGTTTGTCCAGCTTCGGATGAAGAAAAGACCCGAAGCCGAGTTCCTGGCTATAGCAAAAAGGCTCCGGGAGATCACCCGGGGCACGGGCAGCCTGTTCATCGTGAACGATTTCGTGGAGGTGGCGCGCCTTTCGGATGCCGACGGCGTGCACCTGGGCCAGGAGGACATGGGCCCCCGGTCGGCCCGGTCCCTCTGGCCCTCGCCGGGCAAGATTTTTGGCCTGTCCACCCACGGCGAGGACCAGGAGGAAAAGGCCCGGGCGCTGGCCCCGGACTACGTGGGCGTAGGCCCGGTCTGGTCCACCCCCACCAAGGAAAACCCGGACCCCACCCTGGGACTCGCACGCATGGGCGCCATCGTGCGCTCCTCCCCTCTGTGCACCGTGGCCATAGGCGGCATCGGCCCGGAAAATCTGGTCCAGGTCCTGGACCAGAAGGCGAAAAATTTCGCCGTAGTCCGGGCCGTGAACGCCTCCCTTGACCCCCGCGCCGCTATCGCCCGCCTCATGGACATCTGGAGAGGATACTCCCAAACCTGATGCCGGACGGACGCGCCCGGCGTCCTTCTCCATCCCGGCAAACTCCTTAAAATCACAAGATATCACGATTCCTTGCAACCTCGTCCGGGCAAAACCGGGCCGGGGAAGGGATGATTTTGGTTTTTGCGCCTTGCGCTGTCCGTCCATCCATGCCTATACCGGTTTTCCACGGTCCGGCACCGGGCCAGCCGGGATCTTTCCCGGCGAACCCCTTGTTCTCCAAGCCAAAAGGCTAAGACATGACCCGGGAAGAGACACACGAACGGTTTGACCCCCAAAACGACGCCGGGGCCCAGGCCTGGGGACTGTCCAAGAGGGCTGTCCTGCGCCGCCTTTCCCGGCGGGTGGTGGTGGAGATCAAACGCCGGGTGCCCCGGGAGCCCACTTCGGACGGGCAGCTGGCGGCCGGAGCCGCCGTTGTGGACATCACCCCGCCCCCGGGACTGCCCATGGCGGGGTACTCGGTCATGGGCCAGCTGGGCCAGGGCATGCGCACCCGCCTGAAGGCCCGGGCCCTCTACATCCGACCCCACCAGGGACGACCCGTGGCCCTGGTGGTGTGCGACCTGTTGTCCGGCTCCTCCATGCTCCACCACCGGGTGGCCGAACTCGTGGCCGCCACTACCGACGTGGACCTGGCTGGCCTCATGGTGGCCGGCACCCACACCCACAGCGCCCCGGGCAACTACTACGAAAGCGTGTTCTACAACTCCTTCGCCTCCGGGTCCCCGGGATTCGACGCCGAGTGGTTCCGCTTCCTTTCCGAGCGGGTGGCCCGGGCGGTGACCGAGGCGTTCCGGGATGCCAGGCCTGCACGCCTGGCATCGGGAAGCACCCTGGTCCCCGGGGCCACGGAAAACCGGAGCCCCGCCGCCTACGCCCGGAACCAAAGCCTGACCGGCCAGGTCTCCGGCTGCGACGGGGTGAACCCCTGGATGCACATGATCCGGGTGGACTGCCTGGCCGAAGACGGCCGCTTCCACCCCCGGGCCGCCTTCTCCTCCTACTCCATCCATCCCACGGCCCTGGACCCCACGAACAGTCTATACAACGGCGATGTGTTCGCCTGGGTGGAACGGCGGCTGGAAGACGAGGCGGGCAGGCGGTTTTCCCCGCCCTGGCCCGTGATCCACGCGGCGGCCAACCACACCCATGGAGACTGCACCCCTTCCTTTTCCCCGGGCGCGGACGGCGGTTTCGTGGAGGCCCGGCGGGTGGGGGAGATGGTGGGGGACAAGGCTGTGGAACTGTTCGAATCCC
>JAHJUF010000154.1 GCA_018829095.1 Pseudomonadota bacterium
ACACATCGTCACCGCCACGAAAACCGGCGATGACCTGGAAGCCCGGGGCGGCATGCTGGTGGCCTCGGCCCTGGCGGGCATTTCCTTTTCCCACTCCATGGTGGGCTGCGTGCACGGAATGGCCCATGCCACGGGCGGTATCTATCGCGTGCCCCACGGCGTGGCCAACGGCATTTTCCTGCCCCACGGCATGGAGTACAATTTCGAGGAGTGCAAGGACAGGATGGCCAAGCTGGCGCCCTTTATGGGCGTGGACGTTTCCGGGCTTTCCGAAGATCAGGCGGCCCGGGCCGCGATTGCGGCGGTGAGGAAACTCACGGGCGAGCTCAACGCCCTGGGGGCCCTGCCCATCCGCCTGCGGGATGTGGGCGTGCCCGAGGATGGCCTGGCCGCCATTGCCGAAGGCGCGGTCAACGACGGCACAAGCTTCTACAATCCGCGTGAAGTGGTTGCCGATGAAATACTGGAAAACGTGAAGAACGCTTATTAATCAAGCTGTTAGAGGAGGTACACATGGCACTGTTCAAGGATGCGGAAACCTTTGAAAAGGTACTAGGCGGCTTCTTCAGGCTCATGGCGGACACCCCGGTCATCGCGGACAAGCTCCTGGCTTCCAAAATGATCATCCGTTTCAAGTATTCGGACCCGGACCTGGCGATCCTGGCGGACTGCTCCGGCGATAAAATGAAAATCGTGATCAATGACCATGATACCAAGGCGTTGGTGGAAATGTCCATGAGCGCGGAAATTGCCCACAAGTTCTGGTTTGGCAAAGTCAACCTCACCATGGCGCTGACCAGGAGGCAGATGGTGGCCAAGGGCCCCATTCCCAAGGTCCTCAAGCTGCTGCCCGCGATCAAGCCGTCCTACGCCATGTATCCCAAGTACCTGGATGAAAACGGTTTCAGCGAATACAACATCTGGTAGAAGGCGAAATGAGGGGAGGCGCCGGCGCCTCCCCGACTCAAATACGCCATGAACCTCGGGAGGTACTTATGGGCGGTTACGCGGGCCAGATCCTGTACGTGGATCTTACTTCGGGTTCCATTGAAAAAAAGCCCCTGGCCCCGGAGTTTGCCAGGGAATATATCGGAGGCCTGGGGTTTGGCACCAAGATTTACCTGGACCTGATCCATGACAAGCCGGACTTTGACGCGCTTTCGCCCGATAACCCGTTCGTACTCATGACCGGGCCCCTGACCGGCGTCAATATGCACGCCGTGGCCAGGTGGTGCGTGGGCTCAAAGTCGCCCCTCACGGGTTTCTGGGGCGAGAGCAACGTGGGCGGATTTTTCGGGGCCAGGCTGAAAATGGCCGGGTACGACGGCATCGTCCTCACGGGGGCGTCTGAAAAACCCGTCTACCTGTTTATTGAAAACGAAACCGTGGAAATTCGAGACGCCGCCCCATACTGGGGCAAGGACGTGTACGACACCACAGATGCCCTGCTTTCCGACCTGGGGGATGAAAAAAAGGCGAGCGGCCAGGTCGTGACTTTGGGCCCTGCAGGCGAAAACCTGGTGCCTTTTGCGTCGCTGATCAACGACAAGGGCCACGTGGCCGGCCGCACCGGCATGGGCGCGGTCTGGGGTTCCAAAAAGCTCAAGGCCATCTATGCGCAGGGAAAGGGCAAGGTGGAAGTGGCGCGGCCCGAGGCTCTCAAGAAACTCCGGGCCGACCTCAAGGGAACCTATGCGGAGAACATCACCATCGAGGCCTTGTGCGCCTTTGGGACCGCATCCCACATGGACGTGGGAATTGTTGGCGGCGACATCCCCATCAAGAACTGGCAGATGTCGGACTGGGACCAGATCGATGACCTGGGTCCGGTGAAGTACGGGGAAAGCATCCTCACGGGAAACAAGACCTGCTTTGCCTGCGGCGTGGGGTGCAAACGCGAGGCCGAGGTCAAGGAAGGGCCGTTTCGTTTTGCAAAGGGCCCGGGCCCCGAATACGAAACCATCGCCAGTTTCGGGTCCATGTGCCTGAACCCCAGCCTGGAATCCGTTGGCAAGGCCAACGACCTGTGCAACCGCTTTGGCATGGACACCATCACCTGCGGCGCGACCATAGCCTTTGCCATCGAGTGTTTTGAAAACGGCCTGATCTCGGAAGCCGACACCGGCGGTATTGCCCTGACCTGGGGCAACTCGGAAGCCATCGTGAAGATGACCGAGATGATCGGCAAGCAGGAAGGCTTTGGGGCGGTGCTGGCCCAGGGCAGCGCCAGGGCGGCGAAAAAGATCGGCAAGAACGCCGCCGACTTCCTGACCACGGTCAAGGGCCTGGAAGCGCCCATGCACGATCCCAGGTCCGCCCACGGGTACGGCCTGGCCTATGCCGTGAGCCCCCGGGGTGCTTGCCACATGGCCAGCCTGAACTACCCGGTGGAGGGCGGTGGCATGTACCTGCCCGAAGTCCCGGGCCTGGACAACGAGTTCGTGGAAATGACCAGCGACGACCGGGCCTTGGTCAACGCAGCCTCCCAGGACTTCGGCATGTTCTTTTCCAGCTGCGCGATATTCTGCAACCTGGGCAGCATGGTCCTGACCACGGGCAACGCCGTGGACATGGTCAACCATGTCACCGGCGCGGACTACACGCTGGAGGAACTGCTGCGCCTGGGCAGGAGGGTCTGGTACATGAAGCGCGGCTTGAGCAACCTGTTTGGAGCCCGGGCCGAGGATGACTGCCTGCCCAAGCGCCTCATGACGCCCCTGGCCGACGGCCCCACGGAAGGCAGCGTGCCCGACATGGACCGGATGCTCAAGGAGTTTTACCAGATCCGGGGCTTCAACGAGCAGGGCGTGCCCACAAAAGAAATCCTGGAGGAACTGGACCTGCCGAAGCTGGCCCAGCTTCTCCACGGATAAGCACGGAGAACGCCGACAAACAAAAAGCCGCCCGGGACCAAGGTCCTCCGGGCGGCTTTTTGTTTTGTAGCCGTTGCCAAAAACAGAGTCTTTTTGCGGCACGGCCCAATCCGAATTCCCCCTTTTCAAAGGGGGGGGCTGCTTCTTTCTCCAAGAGGGGGCAGGCCACTTGACCGGAACCCCCGCCGCATCCCCGTCCCTTACGGCTTCAGGTGCTTTTTCAGGAACGCGGCTTCCTTTTTCACCACCTTTTCAAAGACCTTGCCGAAGTAGACATCGAAATGGCTCACGGGCAGGGAAACCAGTTCGGCATTGGGGAGGAGCCCGGCGGCCTGTTGCACGGAGCGGGAGGGGATGAGGTTGTCCTCCTCGGCCATGATCACCAGGACCGGGCATTGGACATCCTGGGCCCGGGCCAGGGGGCGGTAGGCGGGCACCTCCAGGAAGGTCCGGGCCGTGACCCGGTTGGCGTTGGCCTTTTCCTCGTCAGGCACCAGCCGCATGAACTCCTCCACGCAGCCGGGCTGGGTCAGGGCGCCCAACTGGCCGGGAGCGGCGACCAGGGGCACGTACAGGGCAGGCTTGCCCATGGCCATGCGGGCGAGGTCCCGGACAGCGGCGCTCATGGAGCGGGCCAGGAGGCGGGGGGGCATGAGGAACAGGGTCGTGCGGCCGTCCACAAAGGGCACCTGGCAGACCACGCATTTCACGGCCGGGATGTCCGCTGCGGTCACCAGAACGTGGCCCCCGGAAAAGGAGGTACCCCACAGGGCCACCCGGCTCCGGTCCACCTGGGGGAGGGTCCGGGCGTGGGCCACGGCGGCTTTCCAGTCCCAGAGGTGGCGGCTGGGGCTCACCCAGTTCCTGGGCTCGCCGTCGCTCTTGCCGAAGCCCCGGTAGTCAAAGGTGAGGACCGCCATGCCCTGGGCGCAAAAGTGCTCGGCAAAGGGCGCAAGGCCAAAGGAGACGCATCCCCCGAAACCGTGGGCCATGACCACCACCGGCGGATTTTCCGCCTTGTCCGGCATATGGAGGGTTCCCCGGAGGATGGTTCCCCGGGAAGTGAATTCGGTGGCGAGTTTCTCCATGAGCTGTTCCTTTCTTGTTCCTCCAGGACCCGGGCGCTCCCGGAATATTCACAAAGCCGGATTTTCGTGTTGGCGGCGTTATCGGGTCTCGGCCATGATCCAATCCAGAAAGTCAGGGTTTCCGTTGGTGATGGGCAGGCTCACCACGCAGGGCACCTCGTAGGAGTGGATCTCCTTCACCCTCGCCACGACCTCGGGCAGGAGGGCGGCCTTGGTCTTGGCGATGAGGACCACTTCCACCGCGCGCTCGATTTCGCCCTTCCATCGGTAGCAGGACTGCATGCCGGGCAGGATGTTCACGCAGGCCGCCAGCCGGTCCGTGATGAGGGCGTCGGCCAGGTTCCGGGCCTCTTCTTCGCTACCTGCGGTCATGTACACCAAAATAGCCTGCATGGGCATTTCCTCCTCTTTCCCGCGGCCGTTCGGGCCGGTACTTTCCTTGGCTACCACAGCCGAGCGCCGGGATCAAATGCCAATACAAGCGGGGACTTGTAATCCGTAAGGGTTTTGATATGGTGAAAATGTTCATCCCCACGCCACCCGCAAAATTCGCACGCAGCCGGAAAGGACCAGCCAAGCCCATGGGAAAATACGTGGAAAGCTTCGACAGCACCCGCATCTATTACGAAACCAGGGGCAAGGGCCCGGCCATCGTGGCCTGCAACGGCATCTGCGTTTCCACTTTTTTCTGGAGCTATCTGGCGGACTATTTTTCTCCCAACCATAGGGTGGTCACCTGGGACTACCGGTCCCACGGCAAGTCGGGCAGGGCCCCGGACCTGAAGGACCTCACCATGGAGAACAACGCCCGGGACCTCCTGGCCATTCTGGACCGCCTGGGGGTGGAAAAGGCCCTGCTCACGGGCCACAGCATGGGGGTCCAGACCATCTTGACGTTCTGCCGCCTGTTCCCCGAGCGCGTGGCCGGGCTCATCCCGGTTCTGGGGACCTTCGAGAAGCCCATTTCCAGCTTTTTGCACACGGACAAGTTCACCTACGCCTTCCCCTTCCTCTACCATCTGGCCTTCGCGGCCCCCTGGCTGGTGAACGGCGTGGTGCGGGCCGTGATGAAGGACTACATCGCCTTTCCATCGGCCAAGATCATCCGTTTCGTGAACGGCGACTTCATCAAGGCCTGGGACATGAAGCCCTACTTCCGGCATCTGGCCAAGCAGGACATGCGGGTGCTCTTCGGCATGGGGGCCCACATGCAGAAAAACAGCGCCCGGGACCTGCTCCCCAAGATCAAGGTGCCGGTCCTGGTGGTGGCGGGCGAGAACGACCTCTTCACCCCCTGGCGGGTTTCCCGGGAGATGGCGGACATGATCCCCGGGGCCGAACTCCTCACCATCCCCCGGGGCAGCCACGCGGCCCTGGTGGAGCAGCCCGAGCTCATGAACCTTCGCATCGAGAAGTTCATCCGGGAAAGGCTGGCGGACAGCGTCTGGATGAACGGGAAACAAGCCGGGGCCGGGAAGAAATCGGCCGGGACCGCCAAACCCGCGCCCGCTGGGAGAAAAAAGGCGGCCGGGGAGAAGAACCTGGCCGTGGCCCGGGCCGCCAAGGAAGTGAAGGCCGGAAAAAAGGCCGAGTCGAAGAAAGCGGAAACACCCGTTATGGAGGCGCCGGCCGGGGAAAAAGCCCCGAAGAAGGCCGCCAGGCCGAAAAAGGCGGCGGTGGCGAAACTGGAGACGGCCGCCATGGAGGCCACAGATCCGGGGACCCCGGGGAAGGTGGCCACGCCTTCCCCCGTGCCCGCTCCGGAGAAGAAAGCGTCCGCCAAGGCCCGGCCTGGGAAAAAGGCCGCGCCCGGGAAAAAATCCAAGGCCGCCGGGGAGGCAAAGCCCGCGCCCAAGGAAAAGACCGGGAAAAAGGCTTCCCGGGCCGGGAAAGCCGAATCTCCCAAGAAGGCGGGGACGACAGGGGAATAACGGCCCGAACAGGACCGCTTTCCATACTCCGGCTAGTGTCCTGTCCGGAAAGTTCCATTACAGGATGATGCGGCCAAGCGCTTTTTCCCTCGAAGAATCTTAAGATTGATGGAGATGCAATAAGTCCGAAACCAATCTCAACCGTCACCCCGGGAAGGCCGGGGTCCAGTCTTTTCAATAGGTTACAAAGAC
>JAHJUF010000022.1 GCA_018829095.1 Pseudomonadota bacterium
CGGCGAATCCCCCCCCGCCCCCCTTTGGGAAAGGAGGGAGTCCGTGCTGTGGCTTCCCGCTTAGGGAAACCGCCCTCATCCCCTGGGGTTCAGGCTGCCCGTGGCGTAGCCTTCCAGATCCAGGGTGACCCGGTGGAAACCCAGGGACTTAAGCTCCCGGACGATGCGCTCCCGGACCGTGCTCCGCATGAGACGGGCCATGTCCCGGGGCAGGATCTCGATGCGGGCCGTGTCGCCGTGGAGGCGCACCCGGCACTGGGTTGCGCCCAGGTCCAGGAGCAAATCCTCGGCCGCCTCGATGCGGGAGAGCTTCTCCCTGGTCACAAGGTCGCCGTGGGGGATGCGGGAAGCCAGGCAGGCGGCCGAAGGCTTGTTCCAGGCGGAAAGCCCCCTCTTTTTGGCCAGCTGCCGGATCTCCGCCTTGGTGAGCCCCGCCTCGGCCAGGGGGGCCAGGACCCCGGCCTCGGACGCGGCGGCCAGGCCCGGGCGATAGTCTTGGGAATCATCTGCATTGGCACCGTGGGCCAAAGCAAAAAACCCCCGCTCCCGTGCCGCCTGGCCCAGGGCCGCCACCTGGGCGGCCTTGCAAAGATAGCACCGTTCCGGGGGGTTGGCGGCAAAACCCGAAATGGCAAGTATATCCACCTCCATTTCCAGGTGGTCCACTCCCAGGATTTTGGCGGTCTCCCGGGCCTCGGCCCGCTCCCGGGCGGGCACGATGGGTCCCAGGGCGGTTATGGCCAAAACGTTTTCCCGCCCCAGAACGTCTGTGGCCATAGCCAGAAGCAGGGAGGAGTCCACCCCGCCGGAAAAGGCCACAGCCAGCTTCCCGGTCCGGGCGATGGTTTCCCCGGCCAAACGCATCTTCTGGTTCAGGTTCACGATTTCCCCCGGCCCCCGGCAAACCGCCCGGCCCCGGCCACGGTCTCGCCGCTGGCGATGGTTTCCATGCCTGCGGAAAACTCCAGGGCCAGGGCCTGGGAAAGGGGCAGGTTCAGGCCCTCACAGGCGGCCCGGCGGTCGTTCCTCATGCAGAGTTGCGGAAAAGCGGCCAGGGATTCGGCGAGCTTTTCCGCCTCCTCCCGGGCACTGCCCCGGGGCACCACCCGGTTGGCCAGACCCATGGCCAGAGCCTCGGCCGCGTCCACGGACCGGCCCGTCAAGATCAGGTCCAGGGCCCGGGAAAGGCCGATCAGGCGGGGCAGCCGCTGGGTGCCGCCGTCGATCAGGGGAACGCCCCAGCGCCGGCAATACACGCCGAACACCGCGTCCTCCTCCACCACCCGGAGGTCGCACCAGGCCGCCAGCTCCAGGCCGCCCGCCACGGCGTATCCCGAGACGGCCGCGATGACGGGCTTGGCAAGCGCCATGCGGGTGGGGCCCATGGGGCCGTCGGCCTCCATGTCCCGGTCCAGGCGGTTCACCCGGTCCGGCTCCATGGCGGCCACGGCCTTCAGGTCCGCCCCGGCGCAGAAGGTTCCCCCCGCGCCCCAGAGCACGGCCACGGCCGCCGAATCATCCGCCTCGAACTGCCGGAAGGCGTCGGCCAGGAGCTTGGCCGTGGGACCGTCCACCGCGTTTTTCACTTCGGGCCGGTTCAGGACCACCGTGAACACCGGGCCCTTTTTCTCCGTGTAGACCTGGGGCATCCTCCCCCTCCTTCCCGGACCCGTTCATTGACCGGCCCCGGCGCTTCATTGTATGGATGAGGCGTTCCCCCGCCAAAAAATCCCCATCCCAAGGAGGCCAGCATGACCGAAGCCAGCCGCCAGGCCCTGGAGATCCTCCGGAGCCCGGGCCTTTTCCAGTGGAACATTCTGTTCGGACTGGGGCTCGTGATCTACGTGTACATCAACGAGCTTTCCCGCCGCAACTTCGAGGCCGTGCTCCTGGGTCTCATCTTCTCGACCGTGGAACTGGCCTGGGAGATGGTGAACGGGCTTGTCCTGCATTTCTCGGGATATGCGGCCCTGTGGACCACGCCGGGGGACACGTCGTACCTTATCCTGGTGGGCCTGAACCTGGAGATCTTCCTCTTGTTCCTCCTGGCCGGGGTGGCCATGACCCGGCTGCTCCAGGGCTTCCGCGCCGAGCCCGAGGTCCGGGTGGCCGGGATGCCGCCCTGGTTCTTCGCGCCGCTCTTCCTGGGGCTTTTCTGCGTGGCCGTGGAGTGCGCGCTGAACCGCCTGGGCGTGCTGGTCTGGACGTGGAGGTTCTGGAACTGGCCCCACATCTGGGTCATCGTCATCAACTACCTGACGCCGTTCTTCCTCGTCACCTGGGGCTATTACCGCCTGTCCCAACGCGCCAAGGGCATCATTCTGGGCGTCTTCCTGGCCCTGGATTTCGCCATGTGGGCCGTGTTCGTGAACATCCTTTCCTGGATCTGATGCCCAGGGATCCCCTTCCCGGCCTCAGTCCTTCATCAGGGCGGCGGCGTCCCGGAACTCCCGGGGAGTCTGGCCGGTTTCCTTCTTGAACACGGAGTTGAAGGTGGACTTGGACCCGAAACCCACCTCGTAGCAGATTTCCAGGATGTTCTTGTCCGGGTCCTCGGCCAGGAGCCTCTTGGCTTCCCGGACCCGGAAGGTATTCAAAAACGACCGGAAGTCCAGGCCCACCCGTTCGTTCAAGAACTGGGACAACTGGTGGGAGGTGATGGAGAGCCGGTCGGCCAGGGTTTTCAGGTTCAGCTCGGATTCCCGATAGATGTTTTCGCCTTCCACCAGTTCCATGAGGCGTTCGTTGACGCCCTGGATGTCCACGCCCGTGAGGTAGGATTTTTCGTACCGCTGCTTTTCGATCTGGGTTTTCAAGAGCTGGAGGAAATCCGGATAGCGGTTGTAGCCCAGAAAAACGCTGATCATGAGCACAGCCAGGACGTTGCCGCCGGTGACGAACAG
>JAHJUF010000155.1 GCA_018829095.1 Pseudomonadota bacterium
CCCCCTTTGAAAAAGGGGGGCCAGGGGGGATTTTTTTGGGCGTTTCAAACCCTGCCGGGGCCTTCCGCTACGGGGTCCTGGACATCGAGACCCGGCTTTCCGCCCAGGAGGTGGGGGGCTGGCACAACGCACGGTGCATGGGGATTTCCGTGGCCGTGCTCTACGACTCGGCCACGGACGACTTCTACGAATACCACCAGCCCGAGATCGGGGCCCTCATCCGGCATTTGCAAAAAATGGATCTGGTGGTGGGGTTCAACATCCTCCGGTTCGACTACCAGGTCCTGTCGGGCGCAACGGAATTCGATTTCTCCAGCCTGCCCACCCTGGACCTCCTGGACGAAATCAAGGCCTGCCTGGGCTACCGCCTGTCCCTGGACCACCTGGCCGCCGCCACCCTGGGGACCGGGAAATCCGCCTCCGGCCTCCAGGCCCTGAAGTGGTGGAAGGAGGGCCGCATGGACCTCATCACCGAGTACTGCGCCCGGGACGTGGCCATCACCCGGGACCTCTATCTCCACGGCCTGACCCGAGGCCATCTGCTCTTCACCAACAAGGCCCGGCAAATGGTTCGCGTCCCGGCCTCCTGGGCCGCCCCACCTGATGGCCAGGAGGACCGGGGGTAAAACAGCTCGCCCACCAAGGCGGCAGGACAAGGTTCCCCCCCCTTTGAAAAAGGGGGACAGGGGGGATTTTTTTTCGTTTCAGGCAGTTGGACCCGATTACAGGGTCTTGTTGACTTGGGCCATGCACCTAAGTATAATGAATCAAAAGATATTCCAGCCGATCCTTCACACCCTCTTTCCACCTTTTCCCGGAGGTTTCATGGAGAACCAGCTGTTTCACATCGACATCCAGGACGACGGCCAGGTGGCGGTGGAACTCACGGACCACCTCATGGCCCTGCCCACCAGTGAAGCCCTCCTGGAGTTGAAGATCCTCATCGACAACCTGGAAACCTACCTCAAGGAAGCTAAGGAGAACGAGGAGAACTTCCGGGACCGGGCCAAGGCCCAGGTGTGCATCGAGGTGGCAGAGGGGATCATCGCCAAAGTGGAGAAGAGCAAGGTGGGAAAAGGGAAGAAATAGGAACCCCGCACCAACCGTCTACCGGACTTCGGCGGCATGTCCCGGAGCCCCACGGGCAGGATCGGAAAACCCAGGCCGGAGGAGCGGTATGCAGGAAAGCTTTCGGATTTGAAGAAAAACCCGCCTTCAGCACCCAGCCTTCGCCGGGTTTGATACGCCAAAAGAAGCGCGGCCCGGCAAACCGGACAAAACCGCGCAACCAACCAGCATCCCGCCCGCCATTTCAAACATCCGCTTTGCCTCCTCATGCCGGCATTTTTTCCGGTGATACCGGCCTATACCCATCAGACAGGTAAAGGCATCGGGTTCAAAGGACATTTTTGAAGGAAACATCGGGTCCCTAAGATCCTCAGGGCTGAAACCGATCTGCCGCAGGCATTGGCTGTACGCCCGGGCTGCCTCCTCATGCCTGCCAATGTCCTCATACAGTGTTCCCAGCAGGGCCCCGTTGCCGTACCCGAATCCCTTGCTGATCAATCCCGAAACAGCTTCAATCGCGTCCTCATGCTTTCCCATGCTCCGGCAGGCCTTGACATACGCGTACAGGACGATCTGGGGCCGCACCGCGCCTATTGCCGGGTTTTTCATCATGCCGGCGGCCAGGTCCGCCGCCCGGCCGTAAATACCATGGCGGAGCAATTCGTTTAGCAGCACCAACTGTCGCTCGGTCTCCAGAAAAGACATCTTCCGCCAGCGGTTCTCCCGCAGGACCAAATGGGCGGAGGTTGATTTCGCCCAGCCTTCCCCGATAAATTTTTCCCTTTTGATCAGCACTTCAAATGGTGATGCGGCTTCCCTGGCAACGGCGCAGACAACGGCGCCGGCTCGCCGTTCTTCCAGCAGCCGCAGACAGCTGAAAAGCCGGAAAGGCACCGCCTCCATCCGCAGCTTTTCCGTCGCCAGAAAAACGAAATCCGCCCCGCTGGTCCGGGCAGCCTCGTAAAATGCCTCCCCCGTGTCCCTTTGCCTTTCGGAACGCATGATTCTCAAGTAATCTCGCTGGGCATACGGGCCCAGCTCCTTTTTCAATGTTGCTTCATCCAGTCCTCCCCCGTTGTCATAAACGGTGACGCAGGCGGGATAGTGAAGCTGATCCAGCATCTTGGCCAGCTGACTGAAAATGTTTTTGTCCCAGCGGCCGGAAACGAAAATGAAATCCACACTTGCATGTCTGGGCCAGGGTCTGGGCGGGGCGTCAGAAAGGATGATCCTCGACTTTTTCTGGTATCGTTTGTGATTCAGGCGCTCATCCTCGGATATTTTCGGCGCCGGAAAGTCGGAATCCGGGGAGTTGATCCGCCTTTTCAGCCTGTAGTTGTAGCTGTCGGCATTACTGTCCATGTACTGGCCCGTAATTGCATCAACGTGGCGGATGTCGTAGCAGAAGGCCAGCTTGCGGGTGATGTTCCAGTCAATATGGACGGTCGCCGCCCTGTCGTATCCCCCCACGCGGAGACCGGCCTCCTTGGTGTGCATCAGGCTGACATGAAGGATATTGTTGAACCTGAAGATGGTCCATGGATTGAAATCCCTGGACACCCTGAGGCGTTTTTCCACTGCATAGCGCCTCTTGGTTTTTGGATTGATCACATAGGTCACGGAGACTAGGTCTGAATATGCAGCCCCCAGCGCCGGGTCCCTGTCAAGTTCCGCGGCCAGCACCTTCAGGTGGTTCGGATACCATGCGTCGTCATCATCGATATAGGCTACATACCGCCCCTGGGCCTGGCGCAGCCCCTGGTTGCAGCAGGCGGCCTTGCCCTTGTTTTCGGAATTATTGATATAGCGGATCCGGGGATCCCGGTACCTTGATACGATTTCGCCCACATCCCGTCCGCCGTCGTTGATGACCAGCAGTTCCCATTCGGTAAGTTCCTGGGCTATTACGCTGTCAATGGCCTCCCCGAGATAGTACGGGCGATTGTAGGTGCAGAGTATGACGCTTACCTTCGGGGACTGTTGAAGCATTTTTCCGGGCTCCGAATCAAAAGTTCTTCCTTGAGCCTCAACATACAAGGTCTTCATAATGTTTGTTGGGACGCCCGGGTGCCACCCAATGCCGTTGACTTAAGGCGAGGAGGCCGGAATCAAGGGGGATTCAGGCTCAGCAGGCAGATGCCCGAAACCCTGTGAACATGGAGTCAAGGGCTATCTCCGAAGACCAATTCGAATTGGGCCTTGGGACTTTTGCCCCGGGTGCCACTGGCAGCCCCGGAAATGTGGGTGGGGTGCGAAGCACGACAGGTTTTCCTCAAAAGTTCACAGGCCGGAACTTCTTTGCAGGTATCAACGCTTTCCCGCTCCTGCTGCACTCCGCGCCCTGAAAACCGAAAACCTGTCCTTTGAATATGGCAAAAAGTTTTTGGGAAGGGGGTGTGGGGGGAACCTTTTTTTCAAAAAGGGTTCCCCCCACGAAAAACCTCTTCCCTTCAGGGATTTGGCGCCCATTTCCAGGACCCGGTTTCCAGGACCAGGAGGTCGCGTTTCAGGAGGCCTTCCATCACCCGCTTCACCACCTTGGGCTCCGCGCCCGTGGCGGCGATGAGCCTTTCCGCCAGGGTGGAGGCGGCCTTGGCGCGGTCGCCGTTCACGGAGGCCGCCTGTCCCAGGCTCTCCACCAGGTCGTCGGTGAGGACCCGGTACATGAGGTTCAGGTTCTCATTCCCCTCCACCCGCAGGCTGTCCATGGGGCCCAGGAGGCCCTTTTCGTAGTCCGCGAGCTTTTTCTGCCACTCCTCATCGCACATGTCATTGTACTTGTTCACAAAGGCGGCCTGGTCGGCGGCCGAAAGGGCGGCGGTGCGGGTCACGGGGCGGTTGGCGTCGTAGAGGGAAAAGTCCTCGGACAAGATCTCCAGGTCGAAGTCCTCCAGGTGCTCGGCCACGGTGGTGCCCGGGAAGGGGGCCAGGTGGTGGTACCCGAAGAGGATGCCCAGGGAGGCCGAGAACTCCTCGGTCTGGGCCAGGGTCTCGGCCGTTTCACCGGGGAGGCCCACGATGAAGGAGCCGAAACCCATCATGCCGGTTTCCACGCAGAGTTTGGCCGCCTTCCGGGCCTTATCCAGGGTGGTGCCCTTCCGGGCGGTCTTCAGGATCTCGGGGCTGCCGGTCTCCAGGCCGAAGCTCACGCAGTCGCAGCCGGCTTCCACCATCATCTCCAGGGTGGACTTGTCCACGGTGTTCACCCGGGCGAAGGCGGTCCAGGCGAACTTCATGCCCCGGCGCTTGATCTCCTCGCAAAGGGCCCGGACCCGGCGGCGGTTGGCGGTGAAGAGGTCGTCCGCCACGTTGATGCGGGAAAACCCCATGGCGATCAGGGTTTCGATCTCGTCCGCCACCTTGGTGACGTCCCGGTACCGCACCTTGTGGCCCACCATGCGGCGTCCCAGGCAGAAGATGCACCGGTTGGGGCATCCCCGGCTGGTGATGATGGACACGGGGAAGCCCAGGGCCCGGTACCGGGACAGGGGCAGGAGGTGCCGGGCCGGCAGGGGCAGGCTGTCCAGGTCCTGGATGAAGGGCCGGCGGTGGGTGGTGTGCACCCCGCCCTTTTCCCGGAAGGCGATGCCCTCCACCCGGGGCCAGGCGGACCGGTCCAGGCCGTGCTCCACCAGGTCGCGGGCCGTGCCTTCCCCTTCCCCCAGGATGATCATGTCGATGCCCGGGTAGGTGTCGAGCGTCTGGCGGGCCCAGAAGGTCACATGGGGGCCGCCCATGAGGGTCACTACATCCGGGTTGATGTCCTTGGCATCGCAGAGGATGTCCGCGGCCTGGGGAAAGTTCATGGTCACGGAGTTGCCGCCCACCAGTTGGGGGTCGAACTCCTTCATCCATTTGGCGAGCTTTTCCTTGGAATAGCCGTTCACCACGAAGTCGAAGATGCGGACATCGGCCCCGGCGGAAAGAAAGGCGGAAGCCACGTAGCAAAGCCCCAGGGGCGGGGCCGGAGCCTCCTCCAGGGGATAGGGAGAAGCGATCAGGGCAACGCGCATGGAAACATCCTTTGAAGTTGAGGGAAAAGGGCCGCCCCGGAAGGCGGCTCCGTCATGTTCCTTTCAAAAACGAACCGTCCAGGCCAGGACAACGCCCGGGGTTTTTGCTCCAGTTTTTGCTCCCGCCCGAGGCCCGTATTGCTTTTCCAGGTCATGGACAAAGCCGTGACGGATGCGTTCGTTGTGCTTCCGGGCCCCGGTCACCGCGCCGTAGAAATTGCCCGCGTAAAACCCGAAGGCCGCCACGGACACCACGCCCCCCAGGGCGGGCATATCGTTGTCAAAGGCCTCCCAGGCGGCGATGCCCAGCCCGGCGTTCAGCAAAAAGGCGATGAAGGCGTCCTGGTACCGTCCCAGGTACAGGTGGCCCGCGCCGGGCATCACGGCCAGGGCTCCGGCCACGGTGGGGCTTTTGTACGGCAGGTTGGGCAACGGGTCAAGGGCGGCGGCGAGCCCCACGGCGGACGGGCCCACGGCCAGAAAGGCATCCCGGGCTCCCTCCCAGTTCCCCGCGTCCAGCAGGGCAAAGCCCAGGCTGCGGGCCGCCCGCGCCGCCAGGCCAGGGTCCGGGCTTTGGGCCAGGGACGAAAGGCAGGCCATGCCCTGGGCCGGGTCCATGGCCGTCCGGGCCCGGCAGATGAGAAGCCAGGCCTCGGGCACCAGGGGGGATTCGGGGAACTCGTCCACCAGGCGTTTCAGGGCATCCAGGGACCTGGACGGTTCCTGGCCCGAGAGATAGGCCCGCCCCATGCCCAAAAGGGCCCGGTCCCGGTCCGGATGGTCCGGGAAGTCGTGGAGAAAGCGCATGTACTCGGTGATGGCCCGGTAGTTTTCCCCGTCCTTGGCAAGGCTTTGGGCAAAGGAGAGCACATCCTGGGGAGAGGCTGCGGAAGCCAGGGGCGCGGCAAGGCCCAGGGCAAGGAGGAGCGCCGCGAAAAAAAACGCCGCGCGTCCCGGCCGGCGCGCGCCGGCCGGGACGCGCCGCATGGCCGCCGCCGTCATTGCTGGGTCACCCGGAACACCTCTTCCACGGTGGTGATCCCGGCCAGGACCTTGGCCACGCCGTCGGACCGCAGGGTCACCATGCCGTTTTCCACGGCCTTGGCCTTGATCTGGTTGGAATCCGACGTGGTGAGGATCAGGCTCTTGATTTCCCGGTCCATGACCATGATCTCGAAGATGGCCACCCGACCCCGGTAGCCGGTGTGGAGGCACTCGGAGCAGCCCATGCCCTCGTAGATGGTGTACTGGGCCAAATCCTCGGGCCGGATGCCCAGTTGGGTCATGGAGGCCTCGTCGAGCTGCACGGGCCTCTTGCACACGTCGCAGAGCACCCGCACCAGGCGCTGGGCCACCACGGCGATGACCGAGCTGGAAATGAGGAAGGGCTCCACGCCCATGTCGATGAGCCGGGTGATGGACGAGGCAGAATCGTTGGTGTGGAGGGTGGAGAACACCAGATGGCCCGTCAGGGACGACTGGACCGCGATCTCGGCGGTTTCCGGGTCCCGGATCTCGCCCACCAGGATCACGTCCGGGTCCTGACGCACGATGGACCGGAGGCCCCGGGCAAAGGTGAGGTCGATCTTGGGGTTCACCTGGATCTGGCCGATGCCCTCGATCTGGTACTCCACCGGGTCCTCGATGGTGATGATGTTGATGTCCGGCGTGTTGATGGTGGACAGGACGGCGTACAGGGATGTGGTCTTGCCCGAGCCCGTGGGGCCGGTCACCAGGATGATGCCGTGGGCCGACCGGATGAGCTGGTTCATCAGGTCGAAGTGTTTCTTGTCCAACCCCAGGTCGGTCAACTTCAGCAGGCGGGCGGACTTGTCCAGAAGCCGCATGACCACCCGTTCGCCGAACTGGGTGGGGATGGTGGACACCCGGATGTCCACGTTTCGGTCGCCGATGCGGATCTCGATGCGGCCGTCCTGGGGCAGTCGTTTTTCCGCGATGTTCATGTTGCCCATGACCTTGATCCGGGAAATCATGGCGCTCTGGATGCGTTTGGGCGGGGAGATGAGGTCGTAGAGGATGCCGTCCACCCGGTACCGGACTTTCAGGCTCGTCTGGTAGGGTTCGATGTGGACGTCCGAGGCCCGGGCCTTCACCCCCTGGGACAGGATGTGGTTCACCAGCTTGATGATGGGGGCGTCGGATGTGTCGTCCAGAAGGTCGGCGGTCTTCTCGATCTCGGAGATGATGGAGTCGGTGCTCTCCTCCATGTCCGCCACCAGTTGCTCGGCCGTGTCCCGCCCCAGGTCGTAGGCCACGTTGATGGCCGAAAGGATCTCCTGGGCCGGGGCCAGGACCACCTCGGCCCCGGAGGATTCCAAGGCCCGCAACAGGTCGTCCACGGCCGCGAAATGGGCCGGGTCGTTCACCGCCACCACCATGCGCAGCTGAGCACCCTCCCCGCCGCCGCCCAAGGGCACCAGGGGGCGGATGAACACGGGCACCATGCGGTGCTTCTTCAGGAACTGGATGGGGACCCGGCTGGTGAAGTCCGTGCTGGCCGGAGTGGCGTCCAGCATGTTCCACACGGCAAGCCCGTAGTACCGGCCCACAGCCTCCAGGTACAGGGCCTCCGAGAGGGCCTTCCTCTGCACCAGGACCTCTCCCAGGGGGGCGTCCTTTTCCTCGGCCAGCTTCCGGCTTTCGGCCAGCACTTCCTCGGGCACCCCGTAGTCCTGGGTCAGGATATCGTTCAAGCTCTCGGGCATCTTAAGGCTCCCGGTGTTCGTCAGGCAGGGAAGGCTCCGGCAGATCCTGGGACAGAGGGGGCTCATTCCCCGCCGGCCCTTCTTCCACAACCGGCTCCGTGGCCTCGGGCTCGAAAGACGGGATATTGTCCACGGCCGGGGGAATATCATCCTGGCCGTTCAGGGGGCCAAAGGGCAGGGTGAGCGCGCCCTTGCGCTTGTACATCTCGATAGTGCCCTCCTCGATACCCTGGATCTCCCCCCGCTTGTCCTCGAAAATCTCGTTCGCTTCCGAGGGATTCTCGATGATGTGGGGAGTCAGGAACACGTAGAGGTTGGTCTTCTGGCGTTTTTCGGAAACGGATTTGAACAACCAGCCCAGGACGGGGATGTCTCCCAGGCAGGGCACCCGGTACACGGACCCCTCGGTGCTTTCGTCGATGAGCCCGCCGATGACGATGGTGTTGCCGTCCTTGACGATGACCGTGGTGTCGGTGGAGCGCTTGAAGGTGGTGGGCTGGGTGGTGGTTCCCGAAGTCTCGATAAGCCGGGTGACCTCCTGGAACACCTTGAGGCGCACCAGACGCTCCTGGCTGATCTGGGGAGTGATCTTCAGGGTGACGCCCACGTCCTTGTACTCGAAGGTGGAGTAGTCCACGCTGGCCGAGGAGGTCTCCTGGCGGGTGACGTAGGGCACATTCTTGCCCACCGTGATCTCCGCCTCCTCGTTGTTGGTGGTCAGGAGTTGGGGCGCCGAGAGGATGTGGACGTCCGAATCCTGCTTGTAGGCTCTGAGCACGGCGCCGATGTTGGGGAATACCACGTCCCCGATGCGGATGAACTCGCCCACCACGCCGATGGAAAAGGCGGAGGGGAAGCCCATGGCCACCGTGTCGCCCAGGATGGTGGGGGTGGGGAAGATGTTGTAGGCGCCCTGGCTGCCGCCGCCGCCCGAACCCATGAAATATCCTCCCTTGCCCCCCTCAACCTCAAAGTCGTCGCCGCCGCGCCACTCCACGCCCAGGTCGAAGTTCTTGTCCGTGGACACCTCCATGATGAGGGCCTCGATGTAGACCATGGCCCGGGGGATGTCGAGCTTCATGATCACATCCTCCAGGATGGAATAGTCCTCCTTGTTGGCCGTGATGATGAGGCTGTTGGTGGCCTTGTCCGGAGAGATCTGCACGTCCCGGGAGATGATGGGGACCTCGCCCTTGGCCCCGGCGGGCCCGGCGGCCTTCTGGGACGAAATCTTTTCCAGGACCGCGGCCACATCCTCGGCCGTGGCGTTCTGGAGGTAGTAGACCCGGATCTTGCCCTCCCCCCGGGGCACCTGGCGGTCCAGCATTTCCACCAGTTCCTTCACCGCCCGGGTGTCGTCCGAGCTGGCCAGGACCACCAGGGAGTTGGTGCGGTCGTCAGCCACCATGCGGATGGGCTCGGGCGTGGCCCGGGACCGGGGGGCCCTCTGCTTGGTGAACAGGGCCATCATGGTCTTGACCATCTCCTGGGACGAGGCGTGCGCCAGCGGAATCACGGAGATTTCCTGGTCGATCCCCATCACGTCGATGACCGTGAGGATGCGCATGAGCCGCTGGATGTTGGTTTCCACGTCCGTGATCAGGAGGGTGTTGGTGGGGGCGTAGGACACCATGATGCTGCTCTTGGAGATCATGGGCTGGAAGAGCTTCTTGATCTCCTCGGGATCGGCGTACTGCAGGGGGACGACCTGGGTGATGACCCGGTCCTCGGGTTTGCCGCTCTCCTGCCTCAGGCGGGTTTCCACGGGCTTGTCCCGGGCGTCGGGCAGGGGAATGATCTTCACCACCTCGCCGGCATCCACGGCCGTAAACCCGTAGACCTCCAGGATGGAGAGAAAGACCCGGTAGGCATCCTCCACGGGGATGCGCCGGTCGGAGATCACCGTCACCTTGCCCTTGACCCGCTTGTCCACCACGAAGTTCGTGCCCGTGGTCTTGGACATCCAGGCGATGATCTTCTCGATATCCACGTCCGTAAAATTGATGGAGACCGTCTTTTCCTCGGCTGCGGCCGTGGCTTTCTGGTCCTGGGCGGCCGGCGGCTGGCTGGCGGCCGGCTCCGTCTCGGGGTCGGCCCCGGAGATGCGGGCTCCCGCGGCCGGTCCCGCCAAGACGCACAAAAGGACCGCCGTCAAAAGCCAGCCGGTCGCCGAAGCCCATGGGAAAATCCTTCGTGTCATGTCCTGTCCATCCGGGTTGTCATCACGGGTTATGGCTCATTATCCGCCCCGGACGCATCCGGGGGCAAATCCTGGCCAGCCTTGTCTTTCACGAGGGCCGAGAACTCGGCCATTTCCTTCATTCCGAAAAAATCAGGGTCCTGCCGGGCCCATCCGGCCACCGTGGGGTCCATGGCTACCGCCCGGGCCAATTGAGTCAGGGCCTTTTCCCGGTCCCCCTTCCTGGCAAAGAGGCAGGCCAGGTTGTAGACCGGATCCACGAAACCCGGGGAAAGGCGGGAGGCCCGGAACAAGCGCTGTTCAGCCTCGTCCAGGAGACCCTCCGCCATGTCCATGACCCCCAGGTTGTTGTCGCTGGGCGCATGCCCTCCGGCGATGGTGACAGCCTGTTCGTAAAGCTTCCGGGCCAGCTTCGGGTCGTTGGAAAGCTGGGCCTTGCGGCCCTCTTCGTACAACTGGCCCACCATGCGCAGCCTCTCGGCCTTGGAGAGGAGAGCGGGCCGGGACGGCGAAGAGTCCTGGCCCGGAGCCCCGGCAGCGGGGGTGTCCACAGCCTCCATGGCCTTTTCACCCGCCGGGGCCTCCTGCATGGCCGGGGGCGCGGGCGAAAGCGGTTCCGGCATTGGCTCGGCCAAGGGTTCCGCCCCCCCCGCTGCGGGGGTGATGACCCGGGAAACCACCTTGGGAGGGGTCTCGCCGGCCGCCTGGGACCGCTTGGAGTACCTCTCGGGCTTACCGTCCGTCTGGACAGGCGCCCGGAGCCGGCTGTCCCGGGAATCGTCCCGGACCTTGTGGGAGGCAACCGGGGCTTCCGGCGCTTTCCTCGCTTCAGGGGTCCGGGCCTGCGTCATCATGGGGCCGGGCCCCGGGGTATCCCCCGGGGCCGTCCGGGTCGCCTGGGCGGCGCCAGGGGCCGGGGGCCGGGGGGCTTCCCGGTCCGGGTCCCCGAGGAAGGCGCTCCCGGCGAACCAGGCCGCCACAGCCAGGACCACCACGGCGGCGGCCACCACGGGCCCCCGGAAACGGGGGCGGGGGCCTGGGCCGCCGGAAAGGGAGCCTGGCCCGAATCCGGGGTTGGCGCGGCGCTCCTTCTCTTTCTGGGCCCGCTTCAAGGCTTCCTGGATGGTGCTCATGTCCTGGAATCCGCGACAGCCTCTTCCCGGGGAGGCTCGGTTTCAGAAATCTGGTACAAAAGGCCCGCTGTCAGGAATCCCACCACTCCGTCCGGGGACAGGCCCATGTCCTTCTGGAACCGGGACACGGCCCCGGCGGTCCGGGGACCGTAGATCCCGTCGGCGGTCATCGCGTAGCCCGCGTCCATCAGGGTCTTCTGGATCCAGAGGACCCCCGGCCCGGAGCTGCCCACGCCCCACCGGCCCGCACCCAGGCGCCGGGGAATGAGCCACACCACCTCGCCGGTCCACCGGCCGGACAACCGATCCGGCTCCGCCTCCCGGCCCTCGGAGAGCAGCGCGCCGCCCGGGCCCGGAGTCAGGATTTCGTAACAGTCCCCGGCCACATCCTCGCAGTCCAGGGCCGCCCGGAAGGGGCGCTTGAACACCCGGGCGCGCTTCAGATCCGTGTAAAACGAAAACAGGGACGGGTCGCCGGATCCGGGCCCCTGGGCCGCGTAAAGGGTGAAGATTCCCGCCAGAGTGGCCTCGGAACGGTTTTCCCCCGCCAGGGGAGACGCCTCGGGGGCTGGTTCAGCCTTGGCCTCCATTGCCGGGCCCGCCAGGTCCACCTCCTTCCCGTCCACCATCAGAACCGGGAGAAAGGGGTTTTTCACCCTTCCGGCCGACGGCTCCCCTCCCTCATCCGGGGTCAAAGCCGTTGTGGGTGCCGGGACCTCTTCGGGAACGGCCGCCACGGCCCGGGCGGCCTCGGTCCTCGCCGGGGCGGAGGGGGCCAGGGGGGGCGGAGAAACCATCGGTGCCCGGGAAACCGCCGGGGCCGGAGCCTGCACGGAAACCGCCGGGGTTTGGGGGGCGGACAGGGTCTTCACCGTCCCCACGGCGGCCAGGGCCAGAACCGCACCCAGGGCCGCGGCCCCGGCGATGCGGAGCCAGGGGCCGCCCCCGGCCCGGGACGCCTCGGCCGGACGGCCCGCCACGTCCCGGGCCGCGGCCCGAATGTCCCGGGCTGAAACCTGGTGGCGTTCCTTTCCGTAGGCCGCCAGAAGGGCCCGGTCGCAGATGGCGTTGATCCTCCGGGGCACCCCGCCGCTCTCGGCATACAGGGCGGACCAGGCGCTCCGGGCAAAGGGCGCCCGGCCCCGGCATCCGGCCCGGACCATGCGGTGGATCACGTAGGACCGGCTGTCCTCCGCGTCCAGGGGCCCCAGGTGGTAGCGCACCACGATGCGGTCCGAAAGCTGGCGCAGGCTTTCCAGGGAAAGGATCTGGGAAAGCTCGGGCTGGCCCACCAGGACGATCTGGAGGAGCTTTTCCCGCTCCGTCTCCAGATTGGACAGGATGCGAACCTGCTCCAGAACGTCCCGGGGCAGGTTCTGGGCCTCGTCCAGGAGGAGCACGGCATTTCCCCCGGACACGTGGGTGGCCAGGAGGAACCGGTTGATGGCGTCCAACTGGGCTTTCCTGCCCGCCCCGGGGGGAAGCTCGATGCCGAACTCGTCCACGATGGTGGGGAGCAGATCCTCCTCGGAGAGGAAGGGGTTCAACACCAGGGCGGTTTTGACGCTTTCGTCCAGGCCCTCCAGAAGCGACCGCAAAAGGGTGGTCTTGCCCGTGCCCACGTCTCCCGTCACCAGGATGAACCCCTTGCGTTCCCCGATGCCGTAGGACAGGTGGTCCAGGGCCTCCCGATGCCCCCGGGACAAATACAGGTACCGGGGGTCAGGAGTGGGGCGGAAAGGGTTTTCCGTCAGGCCGAAATGGGCATAGTACATGGTTCGCAGCTTCTCCTACTGGAACTGGTAGCGGATGCTGCTGGGCGTCCCGCCCCGCTTGATCTGGAGCAACACCTCGTCGGAGTTCTTGAGGCTCCGGTACAGGGACAGGACATCCTCCACCGTGCGGATCTCCCGGTCGTTCACTCCCTGGATCACGTCCCCGTCCTGGAGGCCCATCTTGGAGAAGATGGAATCCGGCCGGATGCGGGAAACCGCCAGGCCGTCGGGCTTGCCGCCATCGAAGGCCGGGCGCACTCTCACCTGGGTCATGAGTTGGTTGATGTTGCGCAGGCTCTGCTGCACGTCTTCCCGGCTCACCGTGACGTCCTGGTCCGCCTCCAGCGCGCCTTCCCGGGGGATCTCGGCCACATCGGGCGCCCCGGCGTCCTCCCCGGCGTCCGAGTCCTCCCCGCCGGCGCTCACCCGATCCTCCATGCGCAGCCGCTGGCGGTCCTTGCCCACCAGGAGCACCACCTGACCGTCCAGGATCTCCTCGATCTTGGCCCCGGCCACGGTTTCCCCCTCCTGGTAGATGTCCTGCTTCTTGGTCGACGTGTCCTCGATGAAGGCGTAGCGCCAGTCATCCCCTCCCGTGACGGTTCCCAGGAGGCTGATCTTCAGCAAGGTGTCCTTCAGGTCCTCGGGCTTCACCTCGGTGGGCTTTTCCGGCTCGGGCGCCTGGGTCTTGAACAGGTCCCGGGCGGTCACCACCTTGTAGGCCGAATACGGCGCCATGCGGCCCTCCAGGTTCAGGGGCCGGGTGGCCGCCGTGCTGGTGGCCGGGGGCAGGCTCTCCCACTTGGAGGACAGCATCATGTAGAAGGTGTCCACGGCCACGTAGACCACCAGGGTGATGACCAGGAGGTTGGCCAGGATGAAAAGGCGCTTGATCTTCATGGTTCGTCCCGCCACGGCCGTGCCGCGGCTTCATCCCCCCGTGGGTTGGACGGAAAAGCCCCGTCCTTGGTTTACAGAAGCTCCAGGCGCCGGTCGCCCAGGGTGCCGGTGACGCGAAAACGGATCTGGGCCGAGCTCTGGCGGTTGCCCCGGATGGCCAGGGCCAGGGGGCTGTCGGAACCCAGTTTCTGAAAAAGGGCCTGGGAGGGCCGGATCATGCCCCGGATATCCAGTTTGGAATGGGCCAGGGGCACGGCCGGGTTGATGGTTCCCGTGGCGTTGGCCGAGGCGAGGTTTCCGGCAAGCTCGATGCGGGAAAGCTGGATGGCCCCGCCTTCCAGGACCATTTCCACGTCCAGGCGCTCCACGTCCATGCCCGTGTTGTCCGCGAACATGCCTTCCAGAGAGAAGCCTCCATCGGTCAGGGAAAAATCCCCCTTGCCCTGGCCCGAGAGGAGCCGGGAGAGTGGGCCCTTGATCTCCAGGCGGCCCGTCAGGGTTCCGGTGATCTCCCTTTCGGTCACGCGATTCAGGATCTGGATACCCGAGGCGTCCAGGTTCTCCAGGTTCACGGTGACGGAAACCGGGCCTGCGCCCTCCTCCCCCTGGCTGGCCAGAACGGCCCGGATGCGGCCGCCGTAGGCCTTGCCCGACAGCGTCATGTCCGGCCGCCCGGCCCAGAGGTCAAAGGGGCTGGCCGAGATCTCCAGGAAGTCCAGGGCGAATATGCGGCTGCCGTCCGCGGAATAGAACCGGGGCTCCTCCAGGCGCAGGGAAAGGGGCCACACCAAAGACGCCTGGGCCATATTCAGGGTGAGCCCCTGGGCCGACCGGGCAAACCGGGCCTCCACGAAGCTCCTGGCCTTTTGCCCCGGGAACAGGACATAGAGGGAAACCACCAGGCAGAGGGCGGCCCAAACGGCGTAGAGAATGATCTTCCGGGCGTTTTCTCGCATGGGAATTTACGTCTCCAGGGTCACGGCCAGGATCACCGCGTTCACCAGGCGGCGGCCCTTGCCGGTTTCCGTAACGGCCAGGCGGCGGATCTGCACCTGGTTCCGGGAGCTTTCCACTCCATGGAGGTAGGCCATGAGTTTTTCCGTGGTCACCCCGGAGAGCTTCAACTCCACCATGGACACCTTGTACGGGCTGTCGGCGATAGGGGTGGTGGACGGGTTCATGTACTCGATGTACTGCTTGATCCCGTTCTCCCCGGCCAGGCGGTCCAAAAAGGAGAAGAGCCGGAAACCCGCCTCCCGGTTCTCGAACCGGGCCCGGGTGGCGGCGATCTGTTGGGTCACTTCCTCGTAGTCCGCCTTCTGGACGCGGACCTCCATGAGACGGTTTTCGCCCTGGCGGATCTGGTCCTCCAGCACCCGCTTGTTGGTCAGGGCGTCCGCCACCACGAACTCGGCCAGGACGTAGACGCAGAGCAGGGCGATCATGAGCCCCACCACCACCTTTTCCCGCCGGGAGAGCCGGCTTATGGAAAGCTTCACGGCCATCAGATGTTCTCCACGAGGCGGGCCTTGATGCGGAACCGCACCCGGTTCTCCTGGCGCTCCGTGTCCGCGGACACGATGGTCACCTTGTCCAGGAAGGGGATTTTCTCCAGGCCCGCCTTGATGCCGTCCACGGAGTTGAAGGTGGCCGTGTCGCCCCCCAGCTGGAGCCCGTCCCGGCTCACGATGAAGCTGTCCACGGCGAGGTCGATGTCCTGGGGGATGTTCTCGGAAACAGCCTTCAGCACGTCCACCACCTTGACCGGAGTTTCCAGATTCTCCCCGGGCAGGGCCACGGAGCGCCGCATGGCCTCGATGCGGGCGGCCAGGTCCCCCACCGGGTCGGGCACGGCCCCGGCACCGGGCACGGCCTCCTGGTACACGGCCAGGATGCGGTCGTTCAGCCGGGCCACCTCGGTTTCCAGCATGTGGGTCTGGATGAAAAAGCGGCCGGCAAAAGCCAGGAGCACGATGCCCGCCAGCACGGCGGCCCGGAAGATGGCCCCCCGGTACTCGTGCCATTTTTCCTGGACCGCGTAGGGGCCCTGGCGCAGGTTGAAACCCTGGCTGGCCGTGGGCTGGTCCAGGGCCAGGGCCAGGGCCGCGTCCATGGTGAAGGGGTTCCAGGCCTCGGCCAGGCCCGGGTCCATGGACACCCCAACGGTCCGCACCAGGTCCAGGCGCTCCACCCGCACGGACAGAGCCTCCTTGAGGAGGCCCTCCAGACCGGGCCAGGCCGCCCCCGGGCCGGAGAGGACCGCCTTTTCCGGCCAGAAGGAGCGCCCCGCCAGTTCCTCCAGAGCCCGGGAGGCGATGCGGATCTCCGTGGCCAACTGCTCGTGACGGCCGGAGAAATCGCCATCCATGTTGCGGACGGAAAGCAGCGTCCGGTCCGAAAAGAGGACCATGACCGCGCCGAAAGGGGTGATGTGGAGGAAGACCCCGGGCTCCTCGGGCTGGGCCGTGGAAAGGTACGTCAAGGCAAGGGCCGCGCCGTCCACCCCCAGGACCGTGGGCAGGACTCCGTGCTCCTCCAGGCGCATGAGCCGGCCGGCCACCTTTTCCTCCCGGGCCGCCGCCACCACGCAGCGCGTCCGCTCGCCCTTTTCCACCAGGTGGTAGTCAGCCAGGATCTCGTCCGCCTTGAAGGGGAGCTGGCTCTCCAGCTCGAAAGGCAGGATCTGGCGAATCTTCCGGGTCTCGGAAAAGGGGAAGTTCAGGTTCCTGAAGCTCACCCCCGAAGCCCCGAAGGCCGCGTGGCAGATGATCCGCTCCAGGTTCACGCGCACGGAAAGCTCGGCCAGGACTTCCTCCAGGGCCGGCTCCCACCCCAGCTCGGGGTCCACCGGCGCCTGGGCGTGAGCCTCCACGGCCGCGGATTTCAGGCCCGGACGCACCACAACGGCCCGAACCGCATCGGTCTGAATATCCAGTCCCAGGATTTTTTCAGGCATCGCTATCGCTTCTTGGAGTCAGGAAGGGCATCCGGGCCCAACGGAACGGACCGCAAGGCACGCTCCAGGAACGGTCCTGTATACCAAACCAGGGCGCGGCAAGGCAACAACCCTTTGAAAAAAATGATTTTCCTCGAACCCCTCTCAAAAAGGATTTTCGTAGCGAGGCCCAGCGAAAAGTTCGAGGGCAAGGAAGCGGACGAAAAAGGACCGGAGGCGTGGCAGCGCCACGTCGAGGGCCTTTTTGGGGCGATGACGCCGCCATCGGCCTTTGCAGCCCGCCGCAGCAGAAAAGGATTTTCGAGATAGGTTCTCATGAAGCCTTCCAGGCCAGGACCCGGCAGGTGTATCCGTCGCCTTCGCCCGCTTTTTCCCGCCGCACCCAGACCACCAGGCTGCTCCTGGCGTCGCCGACGGTGGCCACGGACTCGATGCGGAAGGTGTCGCTCACCTGGGTCACCAGGTCAGCCTTGATGTCCACCTCGGCGCATCCCGGGGCGTTCTTGTACCAGGTGGGGGCCGTGACGTCGTTCACGAACTCGTCCCCGGCCTTTTCCTCCCGGAAGGTCACGATGTTCTCGGCCAGGTCCTCGGAACCTGCGGAAATGAGGGCCCGGATCACGGGGAAGGCCGCGGTGGACAGGTTGATCTTGCCCGGGTACTCCAGCTTGCCCCCGGCCCCGGCCCCCACCCCGAACACGGTGATGAAGGGCTCGATGGCGGGGATGGGGTCCACGCCGTGGTAGAGTCCCGGCGTGATGCCCTTGACCAGGAGAAGTTCGTCCTTTTCCCGGATGGTGCCGTTCCGGGCCCGGTAGGGGGGGGAGAGGTCCTGGTAGTAGTAGGTCTCCGCGCCGTTCAACCCCGTAATGGCGTCGTCGTCCTGGGAATCCATCCAGTCCTTCAAGGCGTTGATGATGTCCGTGGTGGCGTTGGTGGGCATATCCTCGTGGGCCGAAACCACGGGGCGCAGGAAGCGGTCCCACAGGTCCAGCTGGTCCGGGTTGAAGGCTTTTCCGTGGGGCGGGGCCACCAGGGCGTTCACCTGGAGCTTGCCCAGGCAGTCCGTGATGGAGATGGAAAGCCCCTCCGGGTACCCCAGCTCAGCCACCAGTTGCGAGAGCTTGTCCTCCCGGGCCCAGTCCTCCTGGAGGCTGTCGGTCTCGCTCTTTTGCCGGTCCTCCACCAGAATGGCCATGGCCGCCTGGACCCCGGCCCGGGCGGTCCAGGCCAGCTGGCTGTGCCTCACCGTGGACTGGGTGGCCACGCCCCAGGCGAACACCCGGCGGCCCGACTCCAAGACCAGGGGCACCAGGAGGGCGATGACCGCCAGCACCATGAGGAGCACCACGCCCCGGCGGTCGGCCAGGATGCCCATTGTCCCGGATTTTCTATCCGAAGAAGCCATCATCCCTTGTCCCGGCAAACGGGCAGCTCCACCCGGGTGGTGAACACCACGCCCCCGCTCTCCCCCCGGTTGTCGTCGTCCCCGTCCACGGCGACCTCCAGGATCACCTCCACGGCCCGGGGAGTGGCGAACTCCGATTCCTCGGACTCGGAGTTCCATTCCTCCCGGGCATCCCCCTTTTTGTCGTAAAAGGTGAAGGTGATGCGTTTCACGTCCGGGCACAGGACCGGGTCCAGGATCTCATCCGGTTCGAAGAGGTCCCAGTTCAGGAGATCGGAGCGCCGGAGCACCCAGCCCTTTTGCGGGAGGTCGGCCTCGGTGACGTAGTAACGGACCTGGGCCACGCCGGTGCGGCCGTCCCCCGCGAGATCCAGATGGGCGCTGGTGGCGAACCGCACTTCCCCGAAGGTCTCCGGCTCTCCGGAGCAGGATTTTCCCTCCACCTGCCAGGGGTCCTGGTCGTCCACACCCTCGGGGCGGGAATAGGCCGGGGAAAGGGTCACGGCCATGCCCTGAAGGTCGGCCGTGATGCGGGCCATGCACGCCTGGGCCGCGCCGTACCGGGTGATGATCCGGTCCGTGGCCCGGGTGTTTTTCACCACCCCGTCAAAGGCCGCGAACATGATGCTTGCCAGAAGGCCGAAGAGGCCCACGGCCAGGAGGATCTCCAGGAGGGTGAAGCCGCCGGCGCCGGAGGCCGGGCGAAAGTGGAGGGAGAACGGGCTCCGCATGATCGTCAGCTCTCCTTGAGGGACGGCATGATCATGCGCAGGGTGTCGAGTTCGTACACGTGCTCCCCGTTGTTGTAGCTCACATTCAGGTGGATCTTCCTGAGGTTGGCGTCCGCCTGCTCCAGGACCTCGGAGATGACCTCGGAGACCTCGGTCTTCCAGGTGAAGTTCGGGTACTCCTCGCCAAAGTCGCCCTCCTCGGAAAAAAGGACATCCTTTTCGGCTGACAGGAGTTCGGACATCTTCTCTTCCGCCAGAAAGGGGGCGACGGCGTCGAACCGGCTCCGGTCGGCCATGAACACGGTGCGTCCCTGGAAGCTCAGGATGGCCACCAGGGCCACGGCCAGGATGGAGACGGCCACCATGACCTCCAGGAGGGTGAATCCCGCGCTTTCCCGCAGCCTGTGCCTATCTCTTTTCAAGGGACACATATCCATCCCGTACCTGCACCTGGGCCAGGAAAGGCTCCAGAATCAGGGTGGTTTCCTTGCCGTCCTCGTCGGCCAGATGGATGGCCGCGTACTGGACATACCCCTCGGGCGAGACCCGAATCTGGGCCAGGCCGGTCACCTGGGTGCCCACGCCGGGCCACTGGATGTCCACCAGCCGCACGTCCTTGGGCAGGGTGAAGGCCGGATAATCCGTGTCCGGCCCCTCCTTGTCCGGGAACCGCGTTTCCGCCTTGCCGATCCTGCCGGTGGAAAAGTCCACGAACAGGAATTTTTCCTCGTGGTCCACCACGGCCTTTTCCTTCTGGCCGATGACGTAGCCGGCGATGGTGCGGACCACAAGGTCCGGCCCGCCCGGGGAAAGGGCGCTCTCCAGGCGGGGGCCCACCACGGCGAACATGATGCCCACCACGGCGATGACCGCGATGAGCTCCATGAGGGTGAACCCGCGTGAGCAGCGGAATGCGCGCAAGGCAAGGGGCATGGCGGAGCTTCCGGGGAACATCGGGTCTATTCGTCGGTTTCCCAGGAATTGATGTCCCGGCCGTCCCCGTCACCGCCCGCCTGGCCGTCCGTGCCGAGGGAGGTGATGTCGAAGTCGTCGTGGACTCCCGGAGAGATGTACAAATATTCATTGCCCCAGGGGTCCCTGGGGACCTTGCCCTTTTCCAGGTACCCGCCCGCACGCCACTTGGCGGCACCGGAATCCGGGCGCTCCACCAGAGCAAGGAGGCCCTGCTGGGTGGTGGGGTACCGGCCGTTGTCCAGGCGGTAGAATTTCAGGGCGTTGGCCAGGCTCTCGATCTGGATGCGCGCCGCGGTCTGCTTGGCGCTTTCGGTCTGGCCGATGAACTTGGGGGCCACCCAGGCGGCCAAAATCCCCAGGATCAGGATCACGGCCATGAGCTCCAGGAGCGTGAAGCCCCGGCGGTCCCGGAGAAGGGAAGCAGGTTTCCGGGTCATATCGGTTCCTCCTTTGCACGGGAAAATGGGCGGAAAGACGGTCCGCCGCCCTTGCCCGCGCCTCGGTAGTTTTCTGCAACAGTCCGCAACAGGATGACCGGCGTCCGATGTCCCAAGATAAGGAAGTTTTCCTATCGGACAAGCTGGCTCATCTCGAACAGGGGCATCAGGATGGAGATGACGATGAAGCCCACCATCACGGCCATGACCACGATGAGCAGGGGTTCCAGAAGGGTGGTCATGGTCTGGATGGTGCCCTCGGCCTCGGCTTCGTAGAGTTCGGCCACCTTGAGGAGCATGGCCTCCAGCTGTCCGGACTGCTCGCCCACGTCGATCATCTGGACGGCGATGGGCGGAAAAAGATTACGGGGCGCCAGGGCCCCGGCCAGGCTCTTGCCCTCCCCGATCTCCCCGGAAGCCTCTTCCACCACCTTCCGCACCACCACGTTGTCCAACACGTTTTTCGTGATGTCCAGGGCCGTGAGCAGGGGCACGCCGTTTTTCAGGAGCGCCCCCAGGGTCCGGGAAAACCGGCCCGTGGCCATGTTCAGGGCCAGGGGCCCGAACAGGGGCAGGGCCAGGATCATCCGGTCCCACAGAAGCTTTCCCCGGGGCGTCCTCTTGAACCGCTGAACGCCCAGAACCACCAGGACGACCCCGATAGCCAAAAGCCACCAGTAGCCCTTTAAGACCCCGGAAATGGCAAGAAGCAGCCGGGTGGGCGCGGGAAGCTGCTGGTGCACGCCCTCGAACAGGTTCGTGATGGTGGGCACGATCTTCACCATGAGGATGAAGAGCACCAGAGTCCCGATAACGGTCATGACCATGGGATAGGCCATGGCCTGGCGCACCTTGGACTTGTTGGCCTCGGTCTTTTCCGAGAGGTCGGCCAGCCCCTCCAGCACCACCTCCATGGCCCCGGAAGCCTCCCCGGCCCGCACCATGTTCACGTACAGGGGGGAAAACACCCGGGGGTGGGCGGCAAGCCCCTGGGCAAAGCTCTGGCCCTCCACGATGGAGTCCTTCACGTGGGCCAAAACGCCTTTGAGCCGGGGGTTGGGCATCTGGGGGATCAATATGGAAAGGGCCGTGACAATGGGCAGCCCCGCTCCCACCAGGGTGGACATCTGCCGGGTCACCACCGCCACCTGGGAGGGCCGGACCCGGGAGAAGTACTCGTCCACGGAAAAGCCCTTGCCGGACTTCCCCTCCACCGTGTGGGGGGCTTCCTTGAGGCTCACGGGGAACGTGCCCGTGTCCCGGAGCCTGGCCCGGGCGGCAAAGGGGCTCTCCGCGTCGACGATCCCCGAGCGTTTTTTGCCCTTGCTGTCCAGGGCCGTGTATTCGTAAACCGGCATGGGCGATCTTTCCGGGCCGTCCGTGGAAAAAGAGGCTGGGCTCCAAATAATCAATTATACCATTGCTGCCGGGTTTGGTCCACCGGGAACACGGGGCCGCCCGGCCCGGGGATGGTTCGGAGGATGAGGGTCAGCCGCAGGGGTCGGCGCGGTAGCCCGCGAGGTAGATCCGGACGAATTCGCGGTGGGAGTCAAAGGCGAGTTCCGGGAGGCTTTCCGGGGCGAAGAAGGCCGCTTCCTCGGCGTCGTCCCCGGCAAAGGGCTCGCCGGAATACTCCCGGATCAGGTAGCCCATGAGGAGTACCGTGTGGTGCTCCTGGCTGTGGCTGGCCGTGACCCCCAGGAGTTCGCCGATGCGGCCCGAGAGGCGGGTTTCCTCGCAAAGCTCCCGCAGCGCCCCCTCCTCCGGGGACTCCCCCAGCTCCATGAACCCCCCGGGCAGGCACCACATGCCCTTTTTGGGGTCCACGCTCCGCTTCACCAGGAGAATGCGGCCCTCCCCGTCCACCACCACCAGGGCCGACGCGGGCACGGGATTCTCGTAGATGGGGATCTCGCAAAGGGGGCAGAAGGGCCGGACCCTCCCCTCCGCCTCCCGAAGCTCCAGGGGGTTGCCGCAAAAGGCGCAGTATTGTTTCTCACGCATGAAATGTCCGAAAAAACTCCCCCCATTTCAAAGGGGGTGACCCGCAATGCCGTTGACGTAAGGCGGGGGGGCCGGAATCAGCGGGCTTCAGGCTCATCAGGCAGAGGCCCAAAACCCTGTGAACATTGATGAGTTCGTAAAAAGTCCAAAAACCATCCGAACCGTCATTCCGGCGAAGGCCGGAATCCAGCGATTTCAAGGTGTTACAGAAAGCCTGGGTCCCGGCCTTCGCCGGGATGACGACTTTTTACGAATTCATCAACATTGGGCCGAAGCTATCTCCGAAGATCAATTCGACTCGGGTCCCGGGACTTTTGGCCTCCCAATTTTCTTAAGTCAACGGCATTGGGTGGCACCCAGGCGCATTGTTTCTTATTGAGGACTAATGTTGGCTAAAATCATAGCCACAAAAACAGAAGTATCTTTCAGGCTGTCATCAATTTCTGTTATTCCAAGCCGATAATTTTCAAACTCCCTATGAATATGTCCCCAAGCTTCTCTTACAATTGGTTCGCTTCTACTCAAACGAGATATGAGTCCAGAAACTTCCCAATCCTCCAGCCCTAGAACCTTTCCAATGCCCCCGCAAATGTAAACTTGAAATGCATAAGGCAAATCACATTTTCCAGATGCGTAGTCCTCAAGACCTTCCTTGATATCCTCAGAAACATCCATTGTGTATCTCCACAGTTTCCACCAGTCTCGTAGGTTGGGCTGATAAACGAAGCCCAACCATAGGATTTTATTCCTTCCTCCGCCGGGATGACGACTTGTTGCAGGGCCATCGACAATCAGTCGTCGAAATTCCCCTCTTCCCGCTTTTTGGCCAGGGGCACGGCTTTTTCCCGGATCTTCGCCTCGGTCCACTCGGCCGGGTCCTCGATGCGGGAGCCCTTGGGGCCCAGGTCGTGGCTTCCGGCCGCCAGGATGGCTTCCACGGCCAGGGGAGCGGTGTCGCCGCTGTCAAAGACCTGGGTGATGAGGTTGTACGCGAATTCCTCCACCCGTTTCGCCATGCGCTCCCGGATTTCAACGGGCTGGCTCATGATCTTGTTCTCAAACGGAAGGTTCAGGTTCTTGTAGTTGCCGGCCTTCCAGCCGTTCTGGGCCGCGTGGGCCTTCATCTCCTCCCACAGGGCCTCGGTGACGCCCTCGTTCCTGTCCTTGATGAACCCGCCCCCGGCGTCCAGTTCCGCGTTGCCGTAGTCGTTCACCACCAGCCCCCAGGAGATCATCTGGAAGGCCGTGGCCACGTTGGCCTTGGTGGTAAGCGTTTCCCGGGCGATGCGCCGGAGCCGCTCGGAGGAGTTGCCGGAGGTGCCGTGCTGGGCGCCGCTGACCTTGTAGGGGGCCAGGGCCTTGTGGATTTCGCCGGTGAGTTCCACCCGGATGCCGGCTTCCGAGGCCTCGATGCCGTGGGTGGTGCCGTTGTTCAAGGCGATATAGTCCGGGAACACGTTGTGGGCGTTCAGGCCCTGGATAAGGAACAGGGCCTCTTCCCGGGTGGAGAGCCCGCTCTTGCCCTTGATCTCCCCCACCTCGGTCTCCAGGCCTGCCCAGCCGGGCACCCCGGGGGCCAGGGCCAGGGAGGCCAGCAGGTTTTCGTCCTCAGGCAGGTGGGAGGCGTCGATGGCGATGGAGGTGATGCCCGCGTCGAACATGGAGGGGATCTGGACCCGGGCGATCTCCACGTCCCGGACGCTCTTCACGCCGTAGTGATCCGCATGTATGGCCACCGGGATCTCCGCCGAAAGCTCGTTTAAGATCTGATCCACCTGGCGGGCCATGTTCCAGTAATTGGTGGCGCAGTAGGACGTGGCTCCGCCCTCGCTTTTGGCGATCTCCACGATGACGGCGGCGTTGGCGCGCTTTGCAGCCGCCAGGACGCCCCGGATGATGATATGACTCCGGCCGTTGGCCGCCAGCGCCATGCACTTGCCCTTTTTCAGGCAGGCCCGGTCCACGGCCTTGGCGCTCACAAGGAGTCCCAGGGAGTTGGGGAAAAGCTTTTGGATGTTGGGCGGGCGGCCGATGCGCACCGCCTCCAGGAATTCCTTGCTCCGGGAGCCTGCCATGTGTCTGATCCTTTCTGGACGGGCGGCCGGGGATCCCGGGCCGCCGATGGAGTCAGTCCGGGGAATCGTCTTCGCCGCTGAAATCCTCGATGCCCTCCCCGGAGCGGATGTCCGCCAGGATGGCCCTGATCTCCGGTGCGGAGGAGCGGGGCGCGCGGATCACGCCCCAGCCTTTTTGGGCCTGGAAAATGCCGTCGTAGG